>JAHHSP010000117.1 GCA_020025115.1 Collinsella sp.
CTCGTCATGGTCATCGGTGTCGTTTTGAGCCTTCTGGGCGTGCTCGGGTAATTTGCTTGAGCGAACGGGGACGTCGGGCCCGAGAGATCCCGACGTCCCCGTTTCCCATATGTTTCTAGATGGTAGAGGCAAGATCTCGGCGTTCATGAGGGAAGGAAGTCAGATGCCGTACTGTTTTGACCGGGCGCCCAGCCGCCTGGGGACGGATTCGACCAAGTGGGATCGCTATGCAACACGCGACCGACTTGATGACGTGATACCGCTGTGGGTCGCAGATATGGATTTCGCCTGCATGCCCGAGGTCGAGCAGGCGATTGAGCGCAGGGCGGCCCACCCGATATATGGATATTCCGACGTTCCCCGTAGTCTGGCTGAGGCCGTTGCGGATTGGGAGCACCGTCAGCATGGAGTGGATGTCGACCCTGATTCCATTGTGTGGAACACCGGTGTCATCTACGGATTGTACGGTCTAGTCGAGTGTCTTGTCGGGGCAAATGAGAAGGTGCTCGTTCAGCTGCCCGCGTATCCGCCATTCTTCAACACGCCCCGCGCGCTTCGTCGCGAGGTAGTGTATACGTCTCTCATCGAACCCGAAGGCGAGGCGGCTGCGTGGCGTATGGATCTAGAGGATATCGAGCGCCAGCTGGCATCCGATCCGAGCATCCGCATGTTCATCCTCTGCAATCCTTACAATCCGGTTGGGCGCTGCTGGACGCGCGAGGAGCTCGAGCGGGTGCTTGAGATTTGCGACCGCCATGGCATTTATGTGATTTCCGACGAGATCCACAGCGATATCATCCGCCCGGGCATGAGGTTCACCTCTGCCCTGGCATGCCCGCAGTATTGCGGCAACCGTTTGATCGTGCTGGGTGCGGGAACCAAGACATTCAATCTCGCCGGGCTCAAGGTGTCCCATGCGATATTCCGTGACAAGCAGATGAAGGAGACGTTTGCCACGATTGCCAAGGCGAGTGGTCTTTCAAGTCTCAATATCTTTGCGATCGAGGCTGCACAGGCAGCGTTCACCAATGGTGATGAGTGGAAAGACGATTGCGTCGCGTATATCTACGACAACCTGGCATGGCTCAAGTTGTTTATTGAGGAACGCCTGCCCGGAGTTGTGTATCGCGTGCCTGAAGCGACATACCTCGCCTGGCTGGATTGTCGCGCCCTTGGGTTGGATGGCGGCTTTTGCGATCGGCTGAAGTACGAGGCCGGCGTCGAGTTCCAAGCGGGTGTTGGCTTTGGCGAGGCATATGAGGGCTATATTCGTGTCAATTGCGCCTGCCCGCGTGCAACGCTGCAGGAAGGCATGGAGCGTTTCGCAAGTTGGGTGAAGCATGCAGTTGCAAAGTGAGATTTAGGTGCCACGGAAAGGGGCATGATATGCAGGCATGGCAACGGTACTTCGAAGTGATGCAGGGCGTCGTCGATCGCGTGCTCGAGACCCAGGGTGACGCGATTACCCGAGCCGCCGAGATCCTCGCAGATACCACCGAGCGCGGCGGCATCATCTACGGATTTGGAACGGGCCACTCGCACCTGGTGTGCGACGACGCATTCTGGCGTGCGGCGACGCCTGCGAACTACTGTGCGTTGTTGGAGCAGAGCGCCACGGGGGCATTCGAGATCACCAAGAGCTACTACGTCGAGAACACCTACGGTATCGGCTCTCTCGTTGTCGACTACAATCGGATCACGTCCGACGACTGCATGATCATCATCTCCAATTCGGGCAACAACATCGCTCCGGTTGACGCGGCGCTGCGCGCGAGGGAGCTTGGCGTCCCCGTGATCGCCATCACGGCTGTCGGGTACAGCGACTACCTCGCCGCCAAGCACCGCGGCGGCGTGAAGCTCAAGGACGTGGCCGATGTCGTGCTTGACAACTGCTCGCTCGTCGGTGATGCCGCCGTCGAGATCGAGGACTTTCCCATGAGGGTCGGTGCCACGAGTACCATCCCGGCGGTGTACCTTCAGAATGCGGCTCTGGTCGAGATGGTCGACGTCCTGGTGCGCCGCGGGCTCGAGCCCGACGTGTACTACAACGGTCACATGGCCTTCATGGACCCGTCCTGCGCCGACCACAACGACAGACTCGTGGACAAGTACTTTTATCGCATCCGCAATCTGTAGCAGATCTCTTTTGCCAAAGAACGGGACGCCCGAAGTGTCTGTGGCCGCTTCGGGCGCCTTTGCGTTTCAGTCGGAGTTGCGAGTCGTTCGCAAATGCAGGTAGACGGTATTTTTTGAGATGTTGAGCGATTCGGCGACAATCGCGACACTGTCTTTCATCTGGAAAATGCCCTTTTCGTCTAAGTGGGCGATAACCTCTCGATTACGGACGGAGGGGAGCACCGAGGGGTTGTTCTCGATGGAGTGCTTCGCCTTCTCGCAAGAGGCGCGGATATAGTCGCGCGGGTTGTCGATCGCGTTCGCTTGTGTGGTAAACGTTTCCTTGACCTGTTCACCCAGTGAAAACGTCCCGATAATGTCGTTGAGCGGGGTGCTGAGGTAGAGGTTGATACACAGCAGTCCGATGGGGGCGTTGTCGACGCCGCGGATGATGATCGTCGTGGACTTCAGCGGCTCACCTTTGCTATTGGTGGTGAAATAGCATATATGGTTCGATACGCGGTTAGCCTTGATCTTCTCTAGCATGTTGAGTGCCAGGTCGGTGATGGGGTCACCCTCGGTTCGGCCGGTGTGTTCCCCGTTGACGATCTTGATGACCGAGTGCTCGAAGTTATCGAGGGTGTGAAGCACGAGCTCATAGCCGCCGCCCAGATACTCTGCAAGTCCATCGAGGACCGGCTTGTAAGATTCGAGAATTTGTCGGTCGCGGGGCGTTAGTTTTATATCGTTAGTTCCGCTCATAAGGCCGGATCCTCCATGTGAATGCCATTTCGATGATTTGGAATCATGCGTCATTCTACCCCGTCCGCTCCCCTTGGGTTGGTTGGGAAAGCTAGACCCGGCTTCTATAGATATTCGATCTGAGCGCCCTCGGTGTCGCAGGTGAGGATGTGCGCCTCGCAGGCAGGGAAGGTCTCGCGCAGGCGGACCTGCAAAAACTTTGCCACGATGGTGTCGTCGGTCACGGCCATGAGGGTCGATCCCGAACCCGAGATCCACAGCGTCCCCGCGCCGCCGTCCAGGCACGTGGCGCGGATGGCCTCGTAGTCGGGGATGAGCGTGCGACGGAAGGGCTCTTGCAGACGGTCATCGTTTGCGGCTGCAATAAGTGCGAGGTCGCCGGACTCCAGGCCGCGCGTCATGCCGGCGATGCGACCCATTTGCCATACGGCGGAGGCGAGCGGCACCTCCTGTGGCACGACCTTGCGCGCCTCACTGGTGTGCACCTCATACGGCGGTATCACGGTGATGAAACGCAGACGATCGCTCACCTCGTAGCGCAGGCAGCGGGGGAGCCCGCCCTCCGGCGTGAACGAGCACACCGCGCCGCCGAGGATGGCGGGGGCGACGTTATCGGGATGCCCCTCTACGGCGGTGGCGATACGCACGAGTTCGGCGCGGTCGACGGTGTGCCCGGTGAGTGCAGCGGCCGCCATGATGCCCGCGACGACGCAAGTCGAGCTCGAGCCCAGGCCTCGCGCGACGGGCACCTCCGTTTGGATGTTGATCTTCACGGGGAAGGGCTCCTCGCCCCATTCTCTCAAGGCGTCAACGAGTGACGTGTAGACGAGGTTGTTCTCGTTTTGGAACTCCTCGGGGCAGCCGGTGATCTGTAAATCATCGGCGCGCTCAAACGTGAAATGCGAATAGAGTGAAACCGCCATTCCCAGCGTGTCGTATCCGATGCCGAGGTTCGCACTGGTGGCGGGTACGGTGATCTTGATCATTTGAGACCTCCGGCGACCTGCTCCACGAAGGCCGCCATGCCGTCGATATCCACGGTATCGGTATGCAGCACGGGCTTGTCCCGCAGCTCGGCGAGCTGGGTGGGAGCGCAGGTGGCAGTGGCCTTTTCCAGGACCTGCATGCAGGCGAAGTCATCGGGCGGGCAGAATAGGCCGAGTGCGCCGGCGACTGCGCGTGGGAACTTATACGGATTCGCGGTGGAAA
>JAHHSP010000118.1 GCA_020025115.1 Collinsella sp.
GGTTTGACCATATCGACCGTAAATCCAAGAGCCCTGAGTTGCGAGAGATTGTCGAGAATCGAATCGTGTTCGATTGCGGAGACGATGACGCGCTCACGACGGCGGTCGGCCGTGCGGGCCCCCTCAGCAATGCCTATGAGCGCCATGATGTTCGCCTCGGTGCCCCCTCCGCAAAACAGGACCTCGGAGGCGCGCACGCGAGAACCGAAGCTGCCGGCAACAACCCTTCGGCACGATTCGAGCACCTGCGCGGCCTTCCGACCAAGAGAGTGCAGGGAGTTGGGATTGGCGCCGGCGATTTCCGAGGCATCGTAATCTAGCTGAGCCCGGATTGCCTCGGGCCTCATGGGCGTCGAGGCGGCGTAGTCGAGATTGGTGTACGTATCCAACATTCTGCCTACGCTTCCCTGACAGCTCGACCCCGCGCACCGGCACGGCGGATGTCCTCGACCGCTCGGGCGGGATCGTCGGCTCCGAAGACGGCGGAACCGGCTACGAGAACCGTCGCGCCGGCGGCACCGAGCTCCTCGGCGTTACCGGGACCCACGCCCCCGTCGACCTCGATAAGCGGGTCGACGCCGTGCTCATCGCACAGGGCGCGCAGGCGGTGAAGCTTGTCAAGGGTGCGCGGGATGAACTTCTGCCCGCCGAAACCAGGGTTGACGCTCATGAGCAGCACCATGTCGAGTTCGTCGAGGATGTCCTCGAGCACGTCCACGGGGGTGGCGGGGTTCAGCACCACACCGGCCTTGCAGCCGCGGGACTTGATGTGGGAAATCGTGCGATGCAGATGTGTCGAGGCCTCATGGTGAACGGTGATGAGGTCGGCCCCGGCGTCTATGTACCAGTCGACGGTGTCGTCGGGGTTGGAGACCATGAGGTGGACATCGAGCGGTATGTTCGTGGCGCTCTTGCACGCCTTCACGATGGCCGTGCCGTAGCTCAGGTTCGGCACGAAATGACCGTCCATGACGTCGACGTGGATGAGGTCGGCGTTCGAGATGCGCTCGAGGTCTCGCGCGAGGCTTGCCATATCGGCTGAGAGAATGGAGGGGGAAATCTGGATTGAGGCTGACACGGCGTTCCTTTCGAACGGGTTGATATGCGGTTATGCGGGCAATGCGGATATGGAGGGGCTATTCGTCGAGGCCGTAGAATTCCTCGCCCGGCATGCGGCTGGTGAGCTGTTCGAGCGCCTCCTCGAGCGTCATGCTGCCATAAAGGAGCTGCTCGAGCGCGAATGTGAACGGAACGTCGACGCCCTTGGAGCGTGCGAGCTCGCTGACGCTCTTTGCGGCGGCCGCGCCCTCGACGACCATCCGGCGTCGCTCCTGGTACTCCTCAAGTGTTTCGCCTCGGGCGAACGCCTCGCCGAAAGACCGATTGCGCGAGTGCCGGGAGGTGCACGTCACTATCAGGTCTCCCATGCCGGCAAGGCCCATGCAGGTCATCGCCTCACCGCCACAGGCGTGGACCAGGCGGCTGATCTCTGCAAGACCACGGGTCATGATGAGCGCGAGGGCATTGTCGCCCATGCCCGAACCGGCGGCGATACCGCAGATGATGGCAATGACGTTCTTCATCGCGCCGCAAAGCTCGACACCGACCAGATCGGTTGAGAGGTAGATGCGAAAGTTCGCCCCGAGGATAATGCCCTTGAAGAACTCGCCGATCTCCATGCTCTCGCAAGCGATCGTCGAGGCGGAAAGCGCCCCGTGGCAGATCTCCTCGGCGTGATTGGGACCGGAGAGGGCCGCTATGCGTTCAGGATGGCCGATCTCGCTTCCGACGACGTCGCTCATAAGCAGCCCACTGCCGAGCTCGATGCCCTTTGCCAGGCAAAGCACCGGAAGGCTATCCGGGATGTAGGGTGCGCAGTCGCGGGCGACGCCGCGCAAGAACGACGAGGGCACGGCGAAGATGACGGCATCCGCCCCAACAAGCGCCTCCTCGTGCGAGCAGGTCGCGCTCACGTTCTCGGGCAGCCTGTAATCGGAGAGATAGCAGCTGTTGGTGTGAAGCTCGTTGATCTCGTTTGCCGGGGCGGGGTCGTATGACCACATGACGACGGTGTGCCCATGAGAGGCCACGAGGCCGGCCATGGCCGTGCCCCACGAGCCGGTACCGATCAGTGCGATGCGCATGTTACTCATCCATCTTTTCGACGCGTTTGGAAAAGGACAGCTTGGACTCCGTGCCGTTCAGGAGCTTCCTGACATTGGAACGATGGGCCCAAACGATCAGAAGGCCGAGTAGGGACAGAACAACCTTGAAGCTTAGGCTGTCGCCTGCAAAATACAGTGGGACCGTGATGGGCAGGGCCAGCACGGTGATGATGGAACCGAGTGACACGAAACGCGTGAGCGCCACCACAACGATGAAGATTCCGAGATGCAGCAGAGCGAAGGGCCATGAAAGCCCGAACAAGACCCCGACGCCCGTCGCGATGCCCTTGCCGCCCTTGAAATGAAGATAAGGCGAAAAGATGTGGCCGCACAGGCACACGAGAGCGGCGATCGCGAGGAGGGTGTCGCCGATGCCGGCGCCACCGTTGATGGAAAGCACGTCGACGGGCTCGATGCGGGCCATGTTGGCCACGACGAGACGGGTTGCGCCCACGCCCAGGACGCCCTTGAAAACGTCGCAGAAGAGCGTGGGGATCGCCACCTTGGGCCCCCCGGCGCGAAGCGCGTTGGTGGTGCCGATGTTCCCGGAGCCGACCTTTTGCAGGTCGATCTTGCCGAGCAGCCTGGCGAAGATCTTTCCGAACGGAATGCCGCAGACGAAGAACGTGAGGACGTAAGTCGCGATGAGCGGCCACCAGGAAGCACCGGACATTTCCGGACCGGCGAGGACGAGGAAATGATCCATCCCCGACATCGCTATTCCTTGTCCTTGTCGCTCTTCTTGGCGCGGAAGCGCAGGCGGATCGGCGTGCCCTTGAAATCGAAGGTGGCGCGCATGCGGTTCTCGATATAGCGCTTGTAGTTGTCGTTCACCAGGTCGGTGTGGTTGACGAAGAACGTGAACGCCGGGGGCTTCTCGCCCGTCTGCGTGACGTAGTGCATCTTGAGGCGGCGCTTGCCATCGGAGACCGTATGACCGAACTCGCGCATATCGGTGAGAAGTTTGTTGAGCTGCGAAGTGGTGATATGGCTCGCTCGACGCTCGGCGGCGGCATCGACCATATCCCAGATCTTGTGGACGCTGCGGCCCGTCATGGCGGAGATGCGCAGGTACTCAGCCCAAGGCGCCATGGTCAGACGACGGTCGACCGTCTCCATGACGGCTTCGCGCTCGTAGTCATCCTTGAGGAGATCCCACTTGTTAAGGAGCACCACCAGGGCGCAGCCGCGCTCGATGGCGAGATTGGCGACCTTCTGATCCTGCTCGGTCACGCCCGTGGAGGCGTCGACGACGAGCAGCGCGACGTCGGCGCGGTCGATGGCGCGCAGACCGCGAACCATGGAGTAGTACTCGATGTTCTCGTAGACCGTGCTCTTCTTACGGATGCCCGCGGTGTCGACCATGCGATAGCGCTTGCCGTCGCGCTCGACAACCGTGTCGATGGCGTCGCGCGTGGTGCCGGCGACGTTGCTCACGATGGAGCGCTCATTGCCGATCATCTTGTTGAAAAGGGAGGACTTGCCGGCGTTCGGCCGTCCGATGATGGCGACGCGCAGCGTATCGGGGTCGTCGGCCTCGTCGCCAGCGTCCTCAGGCAGCAGGGAGACGACCTCGTCGAGCAGGTCGCCGGTGCCGTGGCCGTGCAACGCCGATACGGCGACGGGGTCTCCGACACCCAGGGAATAGAATTCCCACAGGCTGTCGTTCTCACGGTCGGGGTTGTCAAGCTTGTTGACGAGCAGGAAGGTCGGCTTCCTGAGCTTGCGCACCATGCGCGCGACGCTCTCATCCTCCTCGGTGACGCCGACCGATCCATCGACCACGAACAAGATGACCGCTGCCTCCTCGGCGGCGGCGAGGGCCTGGTCGCGAATGGAGGTGGCAAAGACATCGTCGCTCTTCATGGGCTCGATGCCGCCCGTATCAACAAGCGTGAACTCGCGACCG
>JAHHSP010000119.1 GCA_020025115.1 Collinsella sp.
GAGGAAATCTTATATCCGGCGATGGAGGACTTCTCCCTCGACATCGTGATCGGCAAGGGACCTGCCGCCCGCTCGATTCGCTTGGACATCCCCCGTTTCACGCTCGTGGGCGCCACCACACGCTCCGGTATGCTGACGGGCCCCCTGCGCGACCGATTCGGCATCTCGTATCGCTTGGACTACTACGGTATCGAGGACCTGGCCGATATCGTCTGCCGCTCCTCGAGCATCCTCGGCGTGTCAATCGATCGCGAATCCGCTCAAGAGATCGCCTCGCGCTCCCGCGGCACGCCGCGCCTCGCGAACCGCCTGCTCAAGCGCGTGCGTGATTACGCCCAGGTTCGCGGTGAGGGGTCCATCGAGCTCGGTATCGCGCGGGAGGCGATGCTTTTCTTCGAGATCGACGAACTCGGCCTGGATTGGATGGACATCCGCATCCTCGAGACGTTGTGCAAGACCTTCCGCGGCCGTGCCGTCGGCCTTTCAACCCTTGCGAGCGCGACGGGCGAGGACGCCAGCACGCTCGAGGACGTCTATGAACCCTATTTGCTGCAATGCGGCCTGATCGTCCGAACCCCGCAGGGCCGCATGGCGACGCCCGCGGCGTTCGAGCATCTGGGGGTCGCGGCCCCCGGATTGTAAAGCCCGTGGTTCGCGATGGGCCGTGCTATCCTGAACGCGTTACATGATTGAAGAGAAGGGACCTTTCATGCCGACTGATATCGAAATCGCCCACTCTGTTGCGCCGTTGCCGATTCAGCAGGTCGCTGAGGCAGCCGGCGTCGATCCCAAGCACCTGATCCCTTACGGCTTCGACAAGGCCAAAGTGGACTATTCGCTGCTTAACGAGCCGAGCGACCATGAGGCCAAGCTCGTCCTCGTCACCGCCATCAACCCCACGCCCGCCGGTGAGGGCAAGACCACCACGACCATCGGTCTGGCCGACGCCCTGCGGCGCCGCGGCATCAAGAGCGCGGTCGCTTTGCGCGAGCCCTCGCTCGGGCCGGTTTTCGGTGTCAAGGGCGGTGCCGCCGGTGGCGGCTATGCCCAGGTTATTCCCATGGAGGATATCAACCTTCACTTCACCGGCGACTTCCATGCCATCGGTGCCGCCAACAATCTGCTTGCCGCCATGCTGGACAACCACATCCAGCAGGGCAATGCGCTCGGCATCGATGTCAAGCGCATCACCTGGAAGCGCGTCGTCGACATGAACGACCGCCAGCTCCGTCACGTCATCGATGGCATCGGCGGCAAGGCCCAGGGTGTTCCGCGCGAGGATGGGTTCGACATCACCGTCGCGTCCGAGGTCATGGCCATCCTGTGCCTGTCGACTTCGATCTCCGACCTCAAGCAGCGCCTTGGCGAGATCGTGGTCGGCTACACCTACGACGGCGAGCCCGTTCGCGCCGGCCAGCTCAAGGCCCAGGGCGCCATGGCCGCGCTGCTCAAGGACGCCCTCAAGCCCAATCTCGTGCAGACGCTCGAGCATACGCCCGCGTTCGTGCACGGCGGCCCGTTCGCCAACATCGCCCATGGCTGCAACTCCGTCATGGCGACGAGGATGGCCATGCGCTTCGGCGATGTGGCCATTACCGAGGCAGGCTTCGGTGCCGATCTCGGGGCCGAGAAGTTCCTCGATATCAAGTGCCGCATGACCGGGATTCGCCCGAGCGCCGTCGTGGTGGTTGCCACCGCGCGCGCCCTCAAGTACAACGGCGGTGTTGCCAAGGCCGATCTCAACGCCGAGAACCTTACGGCTCTCAAGGCCGGTATGCCCAACCTGCTCCGTCATGTCGAGAATATCCAGGGCGTCTTCGGCCTGCCCTGTGTCGTCGCGATCAATCGATTCCCGTCCGACACCGAGGCCGAGCTCGACCTCATTGCATCCGAGTGCGAGAAGGTCGGCGTAAACGTTCGCCTCTCCGAGGTCTGGGCCAAGGGTGGAGAGGGAGCCCTGAGCCTGGCGGACGAGGTCATGCGTCTTATCGAGGAGCCTCATGAGCTCAAGTTCTCCTACGAGGACGGTGCGGATGTGGCCGATGCCCTCGAGGCGATCGCCACCAAGGTCTATCATGCCGACGGCGTCGACTTTGCCCCTGCGGCCAAACGTCAACTCGCAGAGCTGCGCGCCAATGGCTTCGGCAATCTGCCGGTGTGCGTCGCCAAGACCCAGTACTCCTTCTCCGATCAGGCGAGCGCGCTCGGCGCACCCGAGAACTTCCGCATTACCGTGCGCGAGCTCAAGGTGAGTGCCGGCGCCCACTTCGTCGTCGCGCTCACGGGCAACGTGCTCACCATGCCGGGCCTTCCCAAGGTTCCCGCGGCCGAGAATATCGATGTCGATGACAACGGCGTCATCACCGGTCTGTTCTAAGGACTGGTATGGCTACGATTATTGATGGCAAGAAACTCGCTGCCGAGGCCCGCGCTCGCGCCGCCGAGCGGGCCGCGAAGCTGAAGGCGCAAGACATCCCGTGCGGTCTGGCGGTCGTACTGGTTGGCGACGACCAGGGTTCGGCCACATATGTTCGCGCCAAGTTGCGCGACTGCGAGGAGTGCGGCATCCCGTCTCGGGATTTCAAACTCTCTGCGGACACGACGCAAGACGAGCTCATGGCGCTCATCGAGCAGCTGAATGCCGACCCTTCCATCGCCGGTATCCTGGTGCAGATGCCGTTGCCGGCTCATCTCGATGCCGAGCGGGTCGTCGCCGCCATCGACCCCAGGAAGGACGTCGACGGCTTTCATCCGGAGAATCTGGGCAAGCTCGTGCGAGGTCTTCCGGGGCTTCGTCCCTGCACGCCCGCCGGCATCATGGAGATGCTCGATGCATACGGCATCAACCCGGCGGGTAAGAATGCGGTGATCGTGGGGCGTTCGTCCATCGTGGGCAAGCCCATGTCTCTTATGCTGCTCGCGCGCAATGCCACGATCTCGGTCGCTCATTCCCATACCGATCCGCGCGAACTCGCCCGGATCTGCCAGAGTGCCGATATCCTCGTCGTCGCGTGCGGTATCCCCAAAATGGTCAAGGGCCCTTGGATCAAACCGGGTGCCGCCGTCATAGATGTCGGCATGGACCGTGACGAGTCCGGCAAACTTTGCGGTGATGTCGACTTCGCGTCTGCCGAGCCGGTCGCCGGCTCCATCACGCCGGTGCCGGGCGGTGTCGGTCCCATGACGCGCGCCATGCTCATGAGCAACGTATGCCTGGCGGCTGAGCTTCAGCATCCCGAGGCGGCCAAGTTCGCATAGCGCCTGTTCTCTGGGTTTTTAGCGCCCCGTCTTTTTCATTGAGCCCCCTTGCGTTCGATGCCCCTGTATCGTCCGCTGCGGGGGCTTTGCCATGCCGCTCGTCAGCTCATCGGCGTAGCCTTGCGCCCCCATGGGTACACTGTGGCCAGTGACCGCACAGACTCCAAGGAGGATTCATGGCATGCACCACGATCTTGGTCGGTAAGAACGCGAGCTACGACGGTTCGACAATCGTCGCTCGCAACGAGGATTCGCCCAACGGCCAGTTCGAGCCCCAGAAGATGATGGTGATCCACCCCGAGGACCAGCCACGCACCTATACGAGCGTCCTCTCCCATCTGAGCTTCGAGCTTCCGGACAACCCTATGCGCTACTCCAGCGTTCCCGATGTCATCCAGGGCCATGGTGTCTGGGCCGCCGCCGGCTTCAACGAGGCAAACGTCGGCATGAGCGCTACCGAGACCATCACGTCAAATGAGCGCGTGCTCGGTGCGGACCCGCTTGTCGAGCTCATCCCCGCTCATGGCAAGCCCGGTGACCCCGACTATGCGCCCGAGGTGCCCGGCGGTCTGAGCGAGGAAGATTTCGTCACCGTCGTCTTGCCCTATATCCATTCTGCCCGCGAGGGCGTCCAGCGTCTGGGCGCGCTCCTCGAGCAGTACGGAACCTATGAGATGAACGGCATCGCGTTTTCCGACGCCGACGAGATCTGGTGGCTCGAGACGATCGGCGGTCATCACTGGATCGCAAAGCGCGTCCCCGATGACGCCTACGTGACCATGCCAAACC
>JAHHSP010000012.1 GCA_020025115.1 Collinsella sp.
GGCGTCGGCTCTCGTCCTCCGTGAGAGACGAGACGGGGACGCCCGAGGTCACCGAGACGATGTCGGCGATTTGGGGCACGTCGATGACGACCGGATTCGCGTCGAGCTCGGCGCTCCACGCGGCGCGAGCCTCGCCCAGGGCGATCTCGGCAGCCTGCTGCCGCTCCTTGGCCTCGGCGGCGCGATTCATATCATCCGCGGCGCTCGCCTCCTCGACGGCGGCCTTGAGCTCGGCCACGCGAGCCTCGGCCTCGCGCACGGGCTCGGGCGCCCGGTTGCGCGCGATGCGAGTGCGGGCGCCGGCCTCGTCGATGAGGTCGATCGCCTTGTCAGGCAGGAAGCGGTCCTGGATGTAGCGGGCCGAGAGGCTCGCCGCCGCCTCAAGGGCCGCCTGCGTGTAGCGGACGCGATGATGCTCCTCATATTTGGGGGCGAGTTTGGAGAGTATCGCCACGGTGTCGGGCACGCTCGGCTCGTCCACGTCGATGGCCTGGAAGCGTCGCTCGAACGCCGGATCCTTTGCCAGGTACTTGCGGAACTCCTCCGCGGTGGTGGCGCCGATGATCTGGAAGGCGCCGCGCGCGAGGACCGGCTTGAGCATGGAGCTCGCGTCGATCGAACCCTCCGCGGACCCCGCGCCGATCAGCGTGTGCATCTCGTCGATGAACAAGATGATGTCATCGGCCTCGGTGGCCTCCGCTATCACGTTTTTCAGGCGCTCCTCGAACTCGCCGCGGTACTTCGCACCCGCCACCAGACCGGGCAGGTCGAGCGTCCAGACGTTTTGGCCCACGAGGTTCTCGGGCACATTGCCGGCGGAGATCTCCTGCGCCAGCCCCTCGACGATGGCGGTTTTGCCCACACCCGGATCGCCCAGGATAAGCGGATTGTTCTTGGTGCGGCGAGAAAGGATCTCCATCATGCGGGAGATCTCCTTCTCACGGCCGATGACCGGGTCGAGCTTGCCCTCGCGCGCCTCCTGCGTAAGGTTGGTGCCAAATTGCGCGAGCACGCTCTCCGGCTTACCGCCCGCCTGCCCCTGCGCACCGCCGCCGAAAAACGGCAGGCCCGCACCCGGTCGACCGGTCCCGGCGCCTGCCAGGGGACGCTGCTTTCCCTGGTCCTTGGCCGTAAGCCTCTCCACAGCGGCGCGCACGCTGGCACCCGAGACGCCCAGGCGGCGCAGGATGTCCACGGCCAGGCCGTTGCCCTCGCCCACGATCGCGAGCAGCAAGTGCTCCGTGGAGACGTAGGTCTGGTTGTTCTCGCGCGCCAGACGGAAGCTCCTCTCCATCACTGAAATGACGAGCGGCGTGAACGCGAGCTTGGCATCCTCGGGCTCGGGATCGGAAGGGGCGGCCTTGTGGATCTCGTTCAGCTGCTCAAGGATGTCGTCATATGTGATCTCAAGATCGCGCAGGGCCTCGGCCGCCACGCCCTCTTGCTCCTTGGCCAGGGCGAGCAGCAAGTGCTCGGTCCCCACCTTGGAGGTCTTAAGCGCTCGAGCCTCCTCTTTCGCAAGCGACATGACCTTGCGCGCTCGATCGGTGAATCGGTCCAACATGCGTCTACCTCGTTTATGCTCGTGGCGTGTTATCGAAAAGCGTGTACCCAATGGCGCACCATGATAACCGATTGAGCCCAAAACGCGACACGCGGCTCACGCCGCAGACCCAGACGCCCCGGCGCCTTCCCGTCCCTTGCAAACGGCAAAGGCCCCAATGCCGATACGTCGCCATTGGGGCCGCGAGCCCATAGGTGCCATGGCAGTGCTACACGATGGGTGAAATCCCCGAGAAGTGCAGGTACAGCGAAACGATTGCCAAGATCACCACGACGACGGCGATGAGCTTGTCGCCTGTGCGCGGAAGGACCGGCTTGCCGCGGTCGCGCTCGCCGATCGCGTACACCGCGATGGCGGGGGCGAACAAGATCGTCGTGACCATGACGCCCTGCACGCCGGTGGACCACACCAGGAAAAGCGTGTAGATGAACCCGAGGGTGCCGAAGATGCGCGCCGTCCTCACGCTGGGGGCGTGGGGTCCGTCCAAATGCTCCCTCTTCCACCCGATGACCATGTAATACGCCGCCGAGCACACGTACGGGATCAAGATCGTGTTGACCGCGCACGTGTAGAAGAACTGGTAGGTACTCGAGGCGACGGCGGACAGGATGAGGAAGAGCTGCGTGATGCCCGAGCTCACGAGAACGGTCACGACGGGGGCGCCGGCTTTGTTCGTCTTGGCGAACGCCAATGGGAACGACCCCTGTCGCGCGGCCTCGAAGGGGGTCTCGGACGCGATGATCACGTAACCGAGCATAGCGCCCACGAGAGACAAGATGACGCCGAGGTTGACGATCGCGGCGCCCATGGGCCCTATGGCATGCTCGAGTATTCCCGCCATGGAGGGTGTGGCGAGCTGGGCCATCTCGACCCTGGGCATGACGCCCAAAGACAGCATCGAGATGATGAAGTAGAGGATGAACACGGCCGCGAATCCGAGGGTGGTGGAGCGGCCGACATCGCGCACGTACTTGGCGCGGCCGGAGATGACCACGGCGCCCTCGATGCCGGTGAACACCCACACGAGCGCGATCATCGTCGAAACCACCTGGCTACCGAAATCCGGGCCGGCGGGCTCGCCCCAGAAGTTGTCCATGAAGATGCCCATGTCGAACTTTCCGAGCAAGATGATGGAGAGAACGAACAAGCCAAGCGGGACGAGTTTTGCGAGCGTCACGATGGTGTTGATGCCCGCGGCCTCTTTCACGCCGCGCAGCACGAGCGCCGCGAGCACCCATAGGAAGACGCTCGCGCACACGATGGACAGCACGTTGTTGCCCGCGCCGAACGCCGGGAAGAAGTAGCCCAGCGCGCTGAACAGCAGGAGGGCGAAGCTGACATTGGACAGGCAGGCGCTGATCCAGTATCCCCAGGCGGAGTTGAAGCCCACATATTCGCCAAAGCCCGCGGCGGCGTAGGCGTAGATTCCGCCCGTGAGATCCGGACGCGCCTGGGACAGGCCGTTGAACACCATCATGAGTGCGAACACACCGGCGAAGCAGATGAGCCACGAGACGATGACCGCACCGGTGTTTGCGCCGCCCGCGGCCATATCTCCCGCCAGGGAAAAGATGCCTCCGCAGATACTCGCCGTGATGACCATCATGGTCAGACGGAACAGGTCGAGGCCGTTGGGGTCGATGATCTCCTCATTGAGGGGATGCGCGGCCTTTGCAGGGGCCTTGCTCATGGACGCCTCCTTTCGAGAGGGCACGGCCCGGGGTCCCGCCCGCGCCTGAACGGGGGACGCGTGCGGGATGACCGGGCCAAAGAGGGGAATACCCGCTTAGAAGCGCAGGGACATGCAGGACAGCCCGCCGTCGACTTTGCGGTACTCGGAGGTGTCCACGACGAGGGTCTTGTAGCCGAGGTCCTGAACGGCCTTGAGTACGGTCGGGTAGCCTTCGGCCACGATCACGGTGCCGTTGACCCAGATGCAGTTGGCGCCATAGGCCTCCTCCTCGGGAACGACGATCTTGTTGTAATCGGCGAAATCAGGCTTGTCTATGAACTCGCCGGACACGAGCATGTTGTTGTCCTCGATGTAATTCACGCCGGTCTTGAGATGCAGGACCTCCTCCAGCGGCACCTCGGAACCGGACAGGCCCCAACCCTTGAGAATCTCGCAGAATTGGCGGATGCCCTCCTCATTGGTGCGGGCGGACCGTCCGACATAGAAGTGGTCGCCGACCATCATGACGTCGCCGCCGTCGAGCGTTCCGGGGGCGACGATGTGCTTGACGTGCTCATCATCGAAGAAGCGGCGGACGGCGGGTTCGATCTCGCCCTTCTCGCCGTTGCGGGAGTCGGCACCGGGGTTGGTGATGATGGCACCGCAGCGGGTGATGACCGCGGGGTCCTCGACGAAGACGCTGTCCGGGTACTCCTCGAGCGCAGGCAAAACGGTGACGTCGACGCCGCACTGCTCGAGCGCATGCTCGTAGTCGGAGTGCTACTCGATGGCGCGCTCGTAGATGGGCTGCCCGAGTTCGGGAGCGCTGGTGATGCCGTTGCAGAGGGACTTGCCGGGGCGACGGATGATGACGTGGCTGAACTTGGTCATGATGACCCTCCTTTTGTGTATCAGGGGCTTCTCCCCTTTCGCCACCTTCATCCTACGTCGGCGTTTACTATTTGTATATTGTATACAATCTGAACGGTAGCTTTTCTCCGGTGAGCGTTTGCCTCCAAACGTTTGCGCATTCTGTCCGGTACCTGCTATCTTTATAGACATATTTGATTATCAGCACGTTTGCATACGCAGTGTGTCTGTATACGATACGGAGGAAAGCGATGGTTGCCCTGCAGCGCCCACTCAAGGAGCACGTGTACGAATACATCGCGGCATGCATCGAGTCCGGTGAGCTTTCCGCCGGCGACCGCGTGAGCGAGCAGGCGATTTGCGATGCCATGGGCGTTTCGCGCACACCGGTTCGCGAGGCGCTCATCCAACTCGCGAGCGACGGCTACCTGGACAACCAACCGCGCCGCGGCTTTCGCGTGCGGGGGTTCGACCGGCAAAACGCCATCGAGGTGTTCCAGATCATGGGGCCCCTGGACGGACAGGCCGCATATCTGGCCTGTCCCCTTCTCACCGAAGAGGACCTGGCGCAGCTCCGCTTCCATGTGGGCTCCATGGACCTCGCCATCGAAAGCGGGCTCATCACCAAATACGACGACATCCAACGCGAGTTCCACCGCGCCTACACGCAACGATGCGGCAACGCGCGCCTCATCACGCTGATCGAACAGATGGAACGGCACTTCATCAAGCGCGATTACGGCGCTGTGGAGCAAGCCACCGCGCAAGAGCTGCTGCGCAAGGCAAACGCCGAACACCGACGTATCCTCGAACTGTTCGAGGCAAAGGATGCGGAAGGCGTGCGCGGCTACGTTCGCGACACCCATTGGAACATCGAGAACGCACCGTTCACCGTATGGTAAAGCCGGCATGCGCCACCATGGCGATCGCCCGAGGACGCCCCGTCCCCGATTCGATTCCATTTCCGCGCAGGCGATGGCACAGCAAGGCCCGCGGCGAACGTTATCGCCGCGGGCCTTTCACATGCCTAGAGATGGATGTCCCAATTTGCGCCTGCGCGCAATCGAGTCAATTTGTACCCGTCCCCAATTGAGTCGATTTGCGCCTGCGCCCGATTGAGTCAATTTGTACCTGTCCCCAATTGAGTCAATTGAGTCGTTATGCGGCAAGGCGCTTGAGCACGTCGACGAGCAGGGTGTAGAAGCGCTCGGAGGAGGCGAGCTCCATGGACTCGTCGGGCGTGTGGACGTCCTTCAGGGTCGGGCCCACGGCGATGGCATCCAGGCCGTCGAGGGCCTCGGCGAACAAGCCGCACTCGAGGCCGGCGTGAATGGACTCGATGCGGAGTTCCGCATCGAACAACTCGCGATAGCTCTCGAGGAATATGTCGCGCACCGGCGAGTGCTCGGCATAGCTCCAGCCCAGGACATCGGCGAGAGTCTGGAGGCGATCTTTGAACTCCTCCTGCAGGGAGGTGATGGAAGAACGCGGGGACAGCAGGATCTTGGCCTCATCATCAGACGTGGCAACGACACCGATGTTGGAGGAGACATCCACCGCACCGTCAGCGGCGAGGTTGCGGCGCATCACGCCATTGGGGGCAAGGCGGATGGCGCGCACGAAGGCGAGCGCAGTGTCCTCGTTGATGGCCTCGACCTCGACGTCGTCGGCAATCGCGACGTCGCAGGCAAAACCAGGGTCATAGGTCTCGAGCTCTTCGGCGACCTTCGCGGCGATGTCGCGCGCCAATTCGGCACCGGCCTCGGCGGCGGCGCGATCGGCGTAAACAAGCTCGGCCTTGCACTCGCGGTTGATGGCGTTGTCCTTGGTGCCTCCGTTGAAGCTCACGAGGGCGGGGTTGCCGGCGATCATAAGGCGCTCGACGATACGAGCCATGATGAGGTTGCCGTTGCCGCGCTCGAGGTGGATGTCGGCGCCGGAGTGGCCGCCGAGCAGGCCGGAGATCTCGAGCGTGAGGACGCTGCCGGACGTGCGCTCACGGGTGATGGGGCGGGTATAGGTGACAACGACGCCGCCGGCGCAGCTGACGGTGGCCACGCCCTCCTCCTCGGAATCGAGGTTGATCATGGTACGCGCGTCGATCTGGGACTTGTCGAGGGTCTCCGCGCCCACGAGGCCGGATTCCTCGTCGGTGGTGAAGACGCACTCGAGCGCCGGATGAGCCAGGGAGTCGTCATCGAGCACGGTGAGCATGAGCGCGACGGCGATGCCGTTATCGGCGCCCAGGGTGGTGCCGTTGGCGGTGAGGATGCCGTCCTTCACCATGAGCTCGATGCCGTCCTTGGTGAAATCATGCTCGACGGAACCCAGCTTGTCGCACACCATGTCGATGTGGCCCTGCAACATGACGGCGGGCTTGTCCTCGGCGCCGGCGGAGGCGGCCTTCTTGATGATCACATTGTGGACATCGTCCTGATAGACCCACAGGCCATGGTCTTTGGCAAACCCCACCAGGTAGTCGCTGATCTGCTTCTCGTTGCCGGACTCGCGCGGAATGGCGCTTATCTCCTCGAAGTAATGGAACAGCTTGGCGGGCTCGTAACCGGTGATTTTGTAGTCCATGGGTGCCTCCTTGGCTCATCTGGTACGGATATCAGGCATACGCCTATATATTCCCAGAGTTGTGCCGTGGAAACCACCCCGCACTCGACAAGAGTCCCCTCCCCTCCATCTGACGGCTAAAATCAGCCCCATTCCACCGATGCATAACAAAAGTCACGTTCCCAGGGGTGGAAACGTGACTTTAGTTTGATTTCGGCCGGCGATTGGGAGACGTTCGCCATTCAGCGCCAACCCCAGGTGTCCGGCACCGGCTTCAGATTGGGGACCGCCCCAATCTGAGGTGGCCGAGGTGACCTAGTAGAGCTTGGCACCTGCCGGGATCGAATCGTCCACGATCAGCACGTTGAGGCGCTCGGGGGTCTCATCGCCCTCGGCCTCGGCGTGCACGGCGGAGATGATCATGCCGCAGCTGGGAATGCCCATCATCTTGCGCGGAGGCAGGTTGGTGATGGCGACGAGCGTCTTGCCGACCAGGTCCTCCGGCTCGTAGTAGTCGTGAATGCCGGATAGGATCGTTCGATCGGTGCCGGAGCCGTCATCCAGCGTGAAGTTGAGCAGCTTCTTGGATTTTGGCACGGCCACGCAGTCCTTGACCTTCACGGCGCGGAAGTCGCTCTTGGCGAAGGTGTCGAAGTCGACGAAGTCCTCGAACAGCGGCTCGACGACGACCTTGGAGTAGTCGTTCGTGGGCTTTGCGGGCACAAGGAACGGGCTCGCGGCGCCAGAGGCCTCCGCCATCTGGGCGGCCTTGGCGGCGGCGGCACCGGACTTGGAGCCCTTCTCGGGCTTCATATGCGGAAACAGCAGGACGTCGCGGATGGACGTGGAGTTGGTGAGCAACATGACCACACGGTCGATGCCGATGCCGACGCCTCCCGCCGGGGGCATACCGTACTCGAGGGCGCGCACGTAGTCCTCGTCGTACTCCATGGCCTCGTCATCGCCGCCGGCCTTCTCCTCCATCTGCGCGGCAAAACGCTCGGCCTGATCGACCGGGTCGTTGAGCTCGGAGAACGCGTTGGCATACTCGTGCGCGGCGATGAAGAGCTCGAAGCGGTGCGTGAGGCGCGCGTCGTCCTCGTGGCGCTTGGCAAGCGGAGAAACCTCGACGGGGTAGTCCACGACGAAGGTCGGGTTGATGAGGATGGCCTCGCCCAGTTCGTCGAACAGCTCGGCGATGAGCTTGCCGGCGGTCCACTCGGGCTTGTACTCGATATCGTGCTCGTCGCAGGCGGCGCGAAGCTCGTCGACGGGCGTGTCAATGGTGATGGTACGGCCCAGGACCTCGGAAACGACATCGGTCATGGGACGTGACGGCCACGGCGAGAACAGGTCGATGGCCTGTCCCTGGTAGTCGATCATGCCCTCGAGGCCGATGGCTCGCGCGGCGGCCTTGATGACGCCCTCGGCGAGCTCCTTCATGCCCTCGAGGTCGGAGTAGGCGCGGTAGGCCTCCATAGTGGTGAACTCGGGGTTGTGCGTGAGATCCATGCCCTCGTTGCGGAAGATGCGGCCGATCTCGAAGACGCGCTCATAGCCGCCCACGAGCAGGCGCTTGAGATGCAGCTCGGTGGCGATACGCAGGTAGTTCTCCTGGTTGAGCGCGTTGAAGTGCGTGATGAACGGCTTGGCCGTGGCACCGCCTTGGATGGACTGCAGGATGGGGGTCTCGACCTCCATATAGCCGTTGTCCTCCATGTAGCGCCGGAACGCCGACACGATGGCGGAGCGCTTGCGGAAGGTCTCTCGCACATCCTCGTTCACGATGAGGTCGACGTAGCGCTGACGGTAGCGCGTCTCCTTATCGGAAAGGCCGTGAAACTTCTCGGGCAGTGGGCGAACCGCCTTGGAGAGCAGCTGCGCGGTGCGCGGGGCGACGGAGAGCTCGCCGCGCTTGGTGCGCGTCACCTTCCCGGTGGCCTGGATGATATCGCCGAGGTCGAGCTCCTTCAAGACCTCCCAGGACTCCTCCTCGACGTCGTTGACGCGGCAGAAGAGCTGGATGTCGGCGGAGGGGTCGCGCACGACGATGAACATGATCTTGCCCTGACCGCGCTTGGCCACGACCCGGCCACCGATGGTGACGGTCTCGGGGGCGATCTCCTCGTTGGCGAGATGCTCATAACGCCCGAGCAGGTCGGCGGCATGATCGGTCACGGAAGAACGTTCCGGATAGGGGTTCTTGCCGGCGGCATACAGCGCGGCGCGGTCGGCGAGGCGACGCGCGCGCTCGTCGTTCAGGGTGTTGGCGGCCTCGGCGGCCTCGAGGTTCTCGGCCATCTCTTGACTCCTCTCGTGGTGCCGGACTGTGGACCCGGCTGTTCTTCGACACGGCAATCGCTTATCCAGCGTACCGCGAAAGGGCTTCAAACGAAAACCGCCCCCCGGCACCATGCGGCGTCAAGGAGCGGAATTGCGCGCTAGGATCCGAACGAACCCTAGCGCGAGATCTTGGCGATGGTGTAGACGCGCGTCTTGCCGTTTGCAAGCACGACCTCGACGCTCTCCCCCTCGGCGTGACCGATGATGGCACGACCGACCGGGGACTCGTTGGAGATCTTATGCTCGAGAACGTTGGTCTCGGTGGTACCGACGATGCTGAAGTCGGAGACGATCATGCTGGAGCCGGCGACGGCGTCCTGAGCATTGGCCAGGGTGGCGCGGATCTCGGCGATGCGGGCGGCATTGCGAGCCTGGTCCTCCTTGGCGGCGTCGTACTCGGCGTTCTCCGAAAGGTCGCCGAACGCACGGGCCTCTTTGATGTGCTCGACGATCTCACGGCTCTTCTCGCCCTCGAGATACGCGAGCTCCTCCTCGAGCTTCTTGCGGCCCTCGGCGGTCAGTACGATCTGGCTTACGTCCATGCGACGATCCCCTCTTAGTGTGTGTGCAGACATAACAGCAAAGCGACCGGTGAACCCTGGTGGATCAACCGGCCGCGATCAACCCTTGCGTACGCGGGCTACTCGGCATCCCTGGCGGCCGCGGCTTCCTTCTTGGCCTTGGCCTCGGCAAGCTGGGCCTCGAGCTGGGCGACCTCGTCGTCCTCCTCGACGACCTCGGCCTCCTCAGCCTGCTCGCCGTCACCGGACATGCCCTCACGGATGTTCTTGACCGTCTTGCCCAGGGACTTGCCGAGCTTCGGCAGGTTCTTGGGGCCGAAGATCAACAGGGCGACGATGAGGATGACAACCCACTCAAAACCTTTAGGGAACATACCATTTCCTCCAGAAACGTTCCATTTGGCGTGACATGCGCGAAATGCGCCGCGCGCTAGCTCGAAAGAGTATAACCCGCCATCACGACTCTGCACAACATTTGACAATTCTACACGGGCGACGGTCCCGTTCGGTTAAGAGCCGGTAAGCGGCGTATGGGGTATTTTTGTACCTTCAGGGAGCAATCCTTGCGGCTTTGGCGAGACATCCCCCTATGCCGGGGACGAATGCGACGCGAGTCTGAACCTGGAAACGACGATTCATCTGCGAAGACACAAAAAGGGTCGCCCGAAGGCGACCCTTTGCAATGCAATGGTCGGGTTGACTGGATTTGAACCAGCGACCCCCGCGTCCCGAACGCGGTGCTCTACCAAGCTGAGCCACAACCCGTAGCTCGGTTATAGTATCAGAAGATTTCTTCCAATGCTAGCCCACAGCGATAAAAGGTCCACTTTTTTCCATCTTCGCAGCTTGGGCCCACCATCCATGCTCTCTCATGGCGGCAATGCCGATTTTTTCGGCTGCCATCTGCGTTTGGCAGACGGCAAAAACGGTGGCGCCGGATCCGCAGACATCGACCGCGCGAACGTCCGGCTGCCCACGCAGCCAATCCAGAATCTCGCCGATCTCGGGGCACAGCTCGCGTGCCGCCGGGGCGAGATTGTTCGAGACGTGCGCGAATATCGCATCCTCATCGTGAGCGCGCATGGCGTCGAGCATGGGCTCGAGCTCGCCCGCGGGCACCGGGCTCTCGTCGAATCGCCGATATGCCCCGACGGTGGAGACGCCGTCCGTCATGGGTTTGACCAGCGCAACCGGGGTGCCGGTGAGCGGTCGGAACATCTCGCGCATCGTGTCGCCCCGACCATCGAGGTGCGCGGGCGGGCCGTAGAGGAAGAACGGCACATCGGCGCCGATCGAACGCGCCACCGCGTCTATGCGCTCATCGCGCGGATCGATCCCCCAGTAACGGCAGATGCCCATGATGGTTGCTGCGGCATCGGTGGACGGACCGCCCAGGCCGGCGCGGATGGGGATGTGCTTGTCGATGAGGATCGCGAAGTTCGGCTCGCGACCGAAGGCCTCCCCCATCGCGATGGCGGCCCGGTAAGCGCTGTTGCCCTCCTGCGGGAAGTCGGCCTCCGGGACGGTCTTGACCATGAGGCGATCGGACGGTGCGATGGCGATGGTGTCGGCGATGTCCAGCGTCGTCATGACCGTATCGACACGATGGTAGCCCTCGTCGTCCGTCTGCTCATGGACGCCCAGGTAGAGGTTGATCTTCGCCGGGGCGGTGATGAGCATGAAGCGGCCCTGGGGAGCCTCGGCGCGGGAGCCAGCCGCGTGCAATGGGTCGAACATAGAGTTCGATGCGGGCATTTAACGCTCCTCGAGCTGCGTGCCGAGCGGGGTGAAAATATGCTCGCCGGTCTCGGGGTCGAACAACTCGACGGTACCGGTCAGCACGTCGACGTACTGGTACGACTGACGGGACTTGCGGCCGCGGCGCTCATCGACCTCGATGATGAAGACGGCGGGGTGCACGTTCTTGATGACGCCCATGCGCTCGATGACGCGGGTGCGGCCCATATTGGCCTTGACCTTCACGCGATCGCCGACCATCCCGGTCAGCTTCTCCTGGATCTCCGCGACGTGATTGACTTCCATCTCTTCCATGCTATGGCCTCCAGCAGGGCGCCGTATAGACAGAATGCGCCCAAGATAGACAAACGGGTTGGAGTATAGCAGGGAGGCAGGGCGTTGCTCAAGGCCGCATGAGGTACGGGCGCAGAATTGCCCGCATCCGATGGCGGCTCGCCTATGGATTTCCTCCATTTGGCCCTGTGGAAGGAGGGAATCCATGGGCGACCCCGATTCGAGCGTGGACGCCCTCGAGCAATGACGCCGCGGCGCCGTCGCCGGTCCGCTCTTCGAATTACAGCTCGTCGGTGTCGAGGAGGATGGTGAAAGGCCCGTCGTTCACGAGCTCGACCTGCATGTCGGCTCCAAAACACCCCGTCTGGACCCGTCCCACATCGGCTCGGGCCAGACCGACGAAGTACTCGTAGAGCTCGGCGGCCCGCGATGGGGGCGCAGCCTCGACAAAGGAGGGACGCCGGCCCTTCCTGCAATTGGCGAACAGCGTGAACTGCGAGACCACCAGGACCTCGCCGCCCACATCGTCAAGCGAGAGATTCGTCTTGCCCGCCTCGTCATCGTTGATGCGCAGGGCGAAGATCTTGCCCCAAAGTTTATCTGCCTCGGCACGGGTATCGGCATGTCCGACGCCGAGCAGGATCAGATACCCAGCGCCGATCTTGCCCACGACGTCCCCGGCGATCGTCACGCTCGCGCGCTCAACGCGCTGAATGACGGCACGCATGGGCTAGCGCTCCCCCGCTCGGGTGCCGCCCACGGCCGCGAGTTGGGCGGACAGGTCTTCGAGCGCGTGGAAGCGATGGCTGATGGCGTTCTTCTCCTCGGGCGTGAGCTCGGCCATGGTCTTACCGGGCGTATCGGAGGGCAGGAACAGCGGGTCGTAGCCAAAACCAAACTCGCCGCGGCCCTCGTGCGCGATCAGGCCCTCGCAGGCCCCCGTGCCCGTGAGCACGCATCCCGCAGCGTCGATGAGCGCCACGACGCTCATGAAGCGGGCCGTGCGGTCGGCATCCGCCACCCCCTGCATCTTGTCGAGGAGCTTTGCGTTATTGGCCTCATCATCACCATGGGTGCCGGCGTAGCGCGCGGAATAGACCCCGGGCTCGCCATCGAGCGCATCCACCACCAGACCTGAATCATCGGCGACGGCGGCCAGGCCGGTCGCGGCGACGGCGGCCTCGGCCTTGATGATCGCGTTCTCGACGAACGTGGTCCCGTTCTCCTCCGGGTCCTCGAAATCTCCCAGCTGGCCGAGCGCCACAAAGCGCACGTCGGGCAAAACCCCGCTCAAAATCGCCTCGATCTCGGTCAGCTTGTGGGCGTTGCCCGTGGCGACCACGATGGTGCGCTTGGGGTCCAGGGTCTCGATGTCGATCTTCTCAAGTGCCATGGGGGACCTTCCTCTCGCTGTGTCGTTAGGGTTGCGCGCCTGGGGACGCGCAACTGGGGACGGGTACGTTTTGCCCATGCACCCCGATGCGCAACTGGGGACGGGTACGTTTTGCCCATGCACCCTGATGCGCAAAACGTACCCGTCCCCAAGTGCGCACCCAGGTGTGCACAGGTGCACATCGGTGGAAAACCCGCTAGTCGCGGAAAGCGGTGACCTCGTTTTGCAGGTCGATGAGCTGCTCGATGCCCAGCTCACCAAGGTCGAGCAGGCGATTCAGGCGAGCACGATCGAACGGGGTCTGCTCTCCGGTACCCTGGATCTCGATGATCTCGCCGGCAGCCGTGGCCAGGAGGTTCATATCGACCTCGGCATGGCTGTCCTCGGAGTAGTCGAGGTCGAGCAACTCGCAACCGTTCACCAGGCCCATGGACACGGCGGCGACCTGGCCCGTCAGCGGCAGGCGGGCGATCTTGCCGGCCTCGACCCAAGCCATGAGCGCATCGTGCAGGGCGACCCAGGCACCGGTGATGCTCGCCGTGCGCGTCCCGCCATCGGCCTGGATGACGTCGCAATCCACGGTGACCGTATGCTCGCCCAGGGATTTCATGTTCACCACGGTGCGCAAGCTGCGGCCGATCAGGCGCTCAATCTCCATGGAGCGGCCCTTGCGGCTGTTCGTCTCGCGGCGCGTGCGTCGATTGGTCGAAGCGGGCAGCATGGCGTACTCTGCCGTGACCCAGCCCTGGCGGCTCGCCTTGCGCCAACCGGGCACGCCCTCCTCGATGGTGGCGGCGCACAGCACCTTGGTATCGCCGAATTCAACCAAGCATGAACCAAGCGCGTGCTTCAGCACGTCGCGGGTAAGGTTGACCGTGCGCATCTGGTTGGCCGCGCGGCCATGTGCGCGGTCGATCATCATATGTTCCATGAAACGCGTTCCTTTCAAGAAAGCATCGATTGGCATCCATTGCCAATCGAGACGTCACAAACCGCGAAGCTCGTCGAGCGAGATGTGCTCGATGCTCTTGAGCGGCTGGCCGAAAATGAAGCTGCCGGCAGCGGCAAACTCGGCGATGTTGTCAGAGGTAGTGGCAAAGCGGTGCTCCGGCTGGACCGTCTGAGGAGCAAGCAGGTCGCGGCGGCTCAAAATGTCCTCGAGCTCGCGCGTCGTCTCCTCTGCCGAGGAGACCACGCGCACATCGGGACCGAGCGCATGGCGAATCGGCCCCGCGAGCAAGGGGAAATGCGTGCAGCCGAGCACCACGGTATCCACCTGCGCGCCGCCGTTGACGATGGGAGCGAGGGTACGCTCGACCTCTGCGCGGTTCTCGGGCGTGTCGAAGATATCCCCGTTTTGCAGCCAGCGCTCCTGCAAGTGAGCACCGGTGGCGAGCTCGTGCTCGACAATCTCGACAAAACTCGGCGCGGGACAGCCATATACGTCCACACCCGCATCAAGATCGCGGATGGCGCGGGTGTAGGCACCGATGCGGACGGTGAGCGGCGTGGCGAGCACGCCGACTTTACGCGTGCGCGTGGAGTTGATGGCGGCGCGCGCACCAGGCGCGATGACGCCGATCACCGGCACGGGCAACACCTGCTGGGCGATGCGCAAGCCCGCCGCGGTCGCGGTGTTGCAGGCGATCACCATGATCTTCACCTCATGCTCGGCAAGCCACCTCCCCGCCTGCAGCACGAAGGAACGTACCTCCTCCTCGGGGCGCACGCCGTAGGGGCACCGCTTGGTATCTCCCACGTAGTAAATCGACTCGTGCGGCAGCGAGGTGGCGATGCAGCGCGCCACCGTGAGACCGCCCAACCCGGAGTCGAACACGCCGATGGGGCGCTCGCAATCTCTCATGGTTCCTCCCATCATGCGTTTTCGCGCCTACGCGCGGGCAGCCAGCAGGGCCTTTGCCATATACACCCAACCCTCGACGACCTTGCCGCGCGTGAGATAGACGTTGTCGTTCTCGGCGATGAGCTCGGGCGTGGCGGGGTCCTTGAGAGCATTCTCCACGCATATGAAGGTCCCCACATACGGGGCGGCCAGGAAATCGGACTCGGAGTCGCCGATGGCGAGGGTCTCGGAACGGTCGATACCGCGAAGCTCGCAGAAGCGCTCGATGCCGCGGCCCTTGTTGAGGCCGGCGGGCATGATGTTGAACGCGCGACCGGGGCCGTCCTCGCCCAGGTCCAACGTGGTGGGCTTGGACACATGGGTGAGGTAGCCGTTGTTGCCCCATACCAGGCCGAGGCCCGCGACGTCGATCATGGACTGGGCCTCCTCGTCCGGCACCTCGCCGCGCATGCCGACCGTGACCTCACGGTATTTGATGCCGTTGGCCATGTCGTTGTGGTACTCGATACGGCCGGGCCAACGGTCGATAATACCTTGGCAGACACCCGCGCGCTCGATCACCTGATGCGGGGTAAGGCCGCAGTCAGGGTCGTAGGGCATGTCTCCGGTGAAGTACTCCCACGCGTTGGCCTTGAGGTCGAGCATGAGCAGACCTCCCATCTCGCCGATATAGGAGTTGAAGCCGAGGATGCGCGCATCCTCGTGCATCATCACGCGGGCGCGACCAGAGCACGGTATGATCTCGACCCCGGCACGCTTGAGGGCCACGATGGCCTCGACGAGCGCGGTGCTCGGATTGCCCTCGTTGTCCGAGAGGGCGCAAGAGCCGGGCGCCAGCATGGTGGCGTCCAGGTCGGTGAAGATATACTTCACGCGCCCGAGCTTCTCGCGGATCTCTCCGGTGGGGTCGGCGGGAAGAACGGGGTAGCCGGTCAGATCGAAGTCGCTCATGGCAGCCTTTCTCGCGATGCAGATTCGTCCCCTCCATGATAAACAAAAACGCGAGGGCGACACGGCCCTCGCGTTCATATTCGATGGTGGGCGATGAGGGATTCGAACCCCCAGCCTTGTGCGTGTAAAGCACCTGCGCTAACCGTTGCGCCAATCGCCCGAGGCTGCAAAGTATAACGGAATTTCCCTACCCGGCCCTCTCTCCCAATCGAGATATAACCAAAATCACCAAATCAATGCGCGCATCGTGACTTCGGGTATGCCTCGATGGGATCTGATTAAAACACCCTTTTCAGATCATCAAAACGCGGCCGAAAGCCCCGTGCCCGAGACACAACCAAAGTCACAAGAAAAGCCTCGGATGTGTGACTATGGTTGCACCTCGAAGAAAGCCATCTTGCCGGAGTGACATGACTCTGTCTTTCAGACGGAAGGGCCCCTTCGGAGGCCAAAGCGCGCCAAGCGCATCGGCACGTGTGGATAACAGCCGATCCAGCTGTGGAAAACTCTGCATCTACCGTGCGCCCACCCCTCGTATCCAGCCGTTCGCCGAATCACACACGCACCGCCACCTCATGCCATCTGCGCGGTCAGTTTTTGGATTGAAGAGCGACAGGATCGTCCGTCCCCTTCCGGCGGTACGGTTGAGGCAACTGAATGCATAGGGCGGCAAATGCCGGTCCGGGTGCAGGCGCAAACGTCGATGGGATTTAGGGGGTGATGCTTCTGGGCGAGACCGCCGACAGCCTGCCCGCTCGTCTCGATCGGGCGGAGGCACAGGGGCTGTGGCTGACCCCTGCGAGCCATGCCGAAGAAGTCTTGCTGCGTCGCCGACTCGCCAAGGGGGAGCTCGCATCCCCCTTCAGGGGGATGTACGGACGAAAAGGCGCTTTGGAGGCCGCATCCGTTCGCGAGCGGACCGTCCGTACGATTCGCACGCTCGGACTCCTACATCCCACCTGGGTGTTCTGCGGATACTCTGCGGCCGTGATCCTTGGCCTTCAGGTGCCAAACACCATGCTCGACTCCGTGCATTATTGCGCCGACGGAGCAAATCGACGCGGATCCCCGCTCGTTCGGCATCGTCTCCAGCTCGCCCCACAGGACATCGTGTCGAATATGGGAGTGCACGTCACCTCGCTGCGCAAAACGCTTGTCGACTGCCTTTGCGTTTCCAGCTTTCAGATAGGGCTGGCAATCGCCGATTCCGCAATCCATTGGGAATTGACGAACAAACGCGAGGTCGCGCGCTGGATCGAAGAGGATGGCAAAAGGCGGCGAGGCGTTAAGCAGGCTCGTGAGACCGTCACATGGGCAGACGGGCGAAGCGAGAATGGCGGGGAATCGATTGCGCGCGCCACGATGATCGAACTCGGATTCGTCAGCCCGCAACTGCAAGTCGAGATTTTCGACCCGATGGAGCCGGGCAACCCCAAACGAGGAGACTTTGGCTGGCGACTCGAAGACGGAAGTTGGATCATCGGAGAGCTCGACGGGCTCGGCAAATATCGCAAGGGCGACGGTGATGGAGCCCGAAAGGGCCTCGATGGGGCCATACGAGCGCTTGCAGCGGAGCGGCGTAGGGAGTCCCACCTTTGCCTAAGCGGCTCCAAAGTCGTCAGATTCGGCATGCGAGACGTACTCGACACGGCCTATTTCGAACGATTGCTGACCGTCGCCGGCGTTCCGCGCCGCAAAGGCATTTCGAATTAGCGAAACGCATACAACGCCACAAGCCAACACCCAAGGCGATCCAATGCGACGCGTGGCAATCAAACGCCATCGGGGCAACTCGATACCACGAGTGGCAATCCATCACCATCGGGGCAACTCGATACCACGAGTGGCAATCCATCGCCATCGGGGCAACTCGATACCACGTGCGGCAGTCCGATACCACCCAGGGCGATCAAATGCAAAAAGAAGCCCGATGGCCAGTCAGGGGCCATCGGGCTTTCGAGCGACAAAACCGCTTCGAACGATCGACGCGATATTAGAACGTCACCGGGGTGTCGTTGTACACGCACTCGAGCAGCTGCTCCATCTCCTCCTGCGTCGGGGTGCGCGGGTTGGAGCCGGTGCAGGCGTCGAGAATGGCGTTGGCGGCGACGTCGGCCTTCTTGGCCTCGAACTCATCGTAGTCGATGATGGACTCGTCGGCCTTCACACCGTACTGACCGTAGTTCTTGATGCCCTGCGGGATGTCCAGCGCGTCGTTGAGGTCGCGGATCTTTTGGACCAGGGCATCGACGAGCTCGTCCTCGGTCTCGCCGGCGAGGTGCAAGATATCCTTGGCGATGAAGGCGTAGCGGCTCTTCGCGCGCTCGTCCTTGGCGTTGAACTGGATGACCTTGCCGAGGTACATGGCATTGGCGCAACCGTGGATGATGTGATCGCCGGTGAAGGCGGCGCCGGTCTTGTGGGCCATGGAGTGAACGATGCCGAGCAGGCCGCTCGAGAAGGCGATGCCGGCGATGCACTGGGCGTCGTGCATGTGGGCGCGGGCCTCGTGGTCGCCCTGATAGGACTTGGGCAGCCACTCGACGATCTCGCGGATGGCGTGCAGCGCGTTGCCGTCGGTGTACATGGATCCGGCGGTTGAGACGTAAGCCTCGATGGCATGGGTCAGCGCGTCCATGCCGGTGTGGGCGCAGAGCTTGGCGGGCATGGTATACGTGAGCTCGGGGTCGACGATGGCGACGTCAGGGGTGATGTTGAAGTCGGCCAGCGGGTACTTGATGCCCTTCTCATAATCGGTGATGACGGAGAACGCGGTGACCTCGGTCGCAGTGCCGGAGGTCGAGGCGATCGCGCAGAAATGGGCCTTGGTGCGGAGCTCCGGGAAGGAGAAGGGCACGACGGCCTGCTCGAAGGTCTCCTCGGGATACTCATAGAACAGCCACATGGCCTTGGCCGCGTCGATGGGCGAACCGCCGCCGATGCCGATGATCCAATCGGGCTGGAAGGCCTCCATGGCCTTGGCGCCCTTCATGACCGTCTCGACGGACGGGTCAGATTCGACGCCCTCGAAGATCTCGACCTCGAAACCGGCCTCCATGAGGTCGGCCTCGACGTCCTGCAGGAAACCGCCGCGGCGCATCGAGCCGCCGCCGGTCACGATCATGGCGCGCTCGCCGTGCAGGTTCTTGACCTCGTGGCGCGCACCCTCACCGAAGTACAGATCACGCGGATTGGTAAAACGTCCCATTGCGTACCTCCCAAGTCGCGGGTCACCCCGCGTTCACGCGCGGAACCCCCTTTTTGGCTCCGCGTAAGGACCGTATTCGGGCGCGGGCGGATTGTGCGACCTTCGGCGCTGCATCGTTTTATCAGCACGTGGCAACGCGCCCGCAGACACGTACATTGTATCGCCCCGCACCCCGGTCGAGCGCACTCGACCGCATGGAACATCCCTGGCTCAATCGATCAAAAGACCTGGTACCATGGGTGGCTGAACTACACGACCTGGAAGAAGAACATGTGAAGCACCGCCTCAAAATCGGCGATTTATGCCTGATAGCCGCACTTTTTCTCGCTCTCGCGGGCGGCTGCACGTGGCGGCTCATAAACTATGTGAA
>JAHHSP010000120.1 GCA_020025115.1 Collinsella sp.
TGTAGGCGAAGATCTTGCTCGCGATGCCGAGCGTTCGGTCGGTCGCGGAAAGCGAGAAGTCGTCGGGGGCGACGAACACGTATGCGAAAAAGAAGCACAGCAAGACGAGGCCGGCGATGGTGATCACCGCGGGCACCGGATTGGGGTTGGTCACGAAGTCGAGGGCCAGGAGGCCGAGCAGCATCGGGACGCACAGGATGAGGCCGCGCAGCGCCCAGCTCTGGGCGTTGCGGAAGAATTTCGTCTGATTCCAACGGGCAAACGGCCGCTGCACGCAAACACCTGCCTTTTTATGATTTATCGCACGCGTTCCATCATACCAATCGCCCGACAAAAGCGCCCATCCCGAATACCGGGATGGGCGACCGTGTCGTCCTTTGGCGCGGCGCGGCGCACCGCTTCCAGGTAAGCACAGGGACTCCCCGACCCCTTACGCAACACCGCCTCTCCATCTGATGCGAAGCCGCCGCGTCTGGAGGCAGAGCCGGGGAGCCCTATGGCGATACCTCGATTACTCGGAGTACTTGTTGCTCTCGCCGAAGGTGCCGGCGTCGACGATCCAGCCGTCCTTCATGATGACGTCCATGTTGTCGACGTTGAGGACGCGGATGTCCGCGGCAACATCGCCGTTGACGACCAGCAGGTCGGCGCATTTACCGGCCTCGAGGGAACCGGTCTCGTCCTCGATGTGGCACATCTTGGCGCCGTTGAGGGTGGCGCAGGTGATGGTCTCGACCGGGGAGAAGCCGATCTTGTCCACGAACTCGTACATCTCCTCGATGGAGCAGGTGCCATACGGCGTGACGAAGGAGAAGGAGTCGGAGCCGATCGTCATGATCACGCCGCGCTTCCTGGCCTCGCGCAGGCAGTCGTAGTTGCGCTGGAGCTCCTTCTCGACGAGGGTGCCCTCGTACTTGTCATGAAGCTCGGGCACGTAGACCGGCGGATAGGTGGAGTACCAGGTGGGCAGGAAGGCGATCGTCGGGGTGAAGAACGTGCCCTGCTCGGCCATGAGGTCCATGGTGCGCTCGTCGATGTCGAAGCCGTGGATCAGCTGCTCGCAGCCAAAGCGGACGGAATCGTAGGCAGCGGCGTGGTTGTTGTAGCAGTGGCTCCACACCGGGATGCCGACCATCTTGGCCTCGTCGACGACGGCCTTGATCTCCTCGGAGCAGTAGTGCTGGTCACGACCGGAGTCCCAACGCCAGATACCGCCGCCGGTGGCCCAGATCTTGATCGCATCGGGGTTCTCACGCAGGCGACGGCGAACGGCCTTGCGAAGATCCCAGGGGCCATCTACCTGGTCGCCCCACGGATGGGAGTTCTTATTATCGAGCTGGCTGCAGTGATGCGAGTCGCCATGACCGGCGACGCGGCAGAAACCCAAGCCGGTGGCAAGGACGCGAGGACCCTTGAAGACGTCCTTCTCGATGCAATCGCGGACCTGGATACCAAAGCGGCCGATCTCGCACACGGTGGTCAGACCGTGGGTGAGGCAGTCGTAGGCCTGCTTGACGGCGACGGCCTGCTTCTCAAGCAGCGGCTGCATGACCCAATCGGTGTCGTCGTCGGTGAGGTTGCCGGAGAAGTGCAGGTGGGTGTCGATGAGGCCGGGCATGACGGTCTTACCGGCGGCGTCGATGACCTCGTAGCCCTCGGGGGCGTCCTGATGGGCGCCGGCGTACTCGATCTTGCCGTTCTCGTCGACGAGAACCAAGGAGTTCTCAACCGGATCGGCACCGGTGCCATCGATGAGCTTGCCTCCGACGATTGCATACTTCTTACCCATGTTGTTCCTCCTTATTGGAACGATGGATTGGCTAGTGGCTCCCGACCTCGCAGGGTACGTGCGCGACCGGGCATGCCGCAAGAGAGGAGAGGTGCGGCGGGCTCGCCGCGATGGAACGCTGGGCTCGATGCCCCTTGTTCCACGGTGGGGTCGGCGCGTGGGGCGCGCCCCTGGGGCCGGTCCAGACCCCCGAAGTACGGCGGGCGCGTCGTGTGCGTGCGCCCGCCGGCGAAGGGGTTTCGCTACTTCTTGGCACGGGCCTTGGTGGCGAACATGAGGACCAGGCCGACGACCAGCCAGCCGAGCACGATGGACCACTCAACCATGTTGAGGGAGGCCGGGCTGAAGGGCAGGACGAGCAGGCCGATGATGATGGCACCGGCAAGGATGGCCAGGAAGATGCCGAACTTGCCGCCGGGGACCTTGTAAGGACGAGGCAGGTCGGGCTCGGTGTAGCGCATCTTCAGGCACGCAAGGGCGACCATGGTGCAGGAGAAGATGAACGCCAGGGCGGACACGTTGGTCAGCGGGATGAGCATGTTCTTGCCCAGGAACGGTCCGATGACGGTGATGACGGCCAAGACCACGCAAGCGAGCTTGGGGGCACCGGACTTCTCGTCGACCTCGGCGAACTTCTCGGGGAGCTGGCCCTTGCGGCCCATGGCGAGCATGATGCGGGAGGTGGCGCCGTAGAAGGAGTTCATCGGTCCCATGGGCCCCAGGGTGGCGATGACGAGCATGGCCACGTAGAGGATCATGTTGATGTTCTTCAGGCAGGCCAGGGCGGGAACGGGCTGCGCCACGAACTCATCCCAGGGCAGGATGGTGCCGAAGGAATAGATGCAGACCATGTAGAACCCACCGGCGGCGAGAAGGGCCAAGGTGATGATCTTGCCGAACTTGTTCCAGTTCAGACCCTCGGCGGCCTCCTCGGCCTGCTGCGGGATGGTGTCGAATCCCGCGTAGAAGAACGGGGTCAGCACCAAGACCGAGACGATGCCCGCGAGCAGATTGCCGGACTCGGTGGCGGGCACGCCGCCGCCGGCGCCGGACACCTGGGAGAACACGGGCATGGCGTTGTCGGGCGAGCCGGTCACGATGGAAACGCCCATGGCGAGCAACATGCCGCAGAGCAGAGCCTTGGTGAGGAAGGCCTGGAGCTTGGCGGCGGAGCTGGCACCGCGGAAGTTCAAAAAGACCACGTAGCCGGCGAAGGCGAGCGCGATCAGCGTTGGGAACAGGTAGACATCTGCACCGAGGATGGTGTAGAGCTTGACGGCACGGAGCCACTCAAGACCGGGCAGGCTGCCGAACATGTCCGAAACCAGCGTGGAGATGGCGATTGCCTCCCACGGGCACAGGATGCCGTTGCCCAAAGCCAGGAACCAGCCGGTGATGTAGGACGCCGTATGACCGAAGGTGCGGTCGACGTACTCCACAATACCACCGGAAACCGGGATGGCGGCCGTAAGCTCGCCAAACACCGCTCCGATGGGCACCAAGGCGATGGCGCCCAAGAGGAATGCGATCATAGCGGGGACGGGGCCGCCGCCAACGACCATCCAGTCGCCGACTTGCAGGACCCAACCGGTGCCGATGATGGCGCCGAAGCCGATGGTGAAGAAGTTCCACAGCGACAGCGTCTTCTTCATGCCGCCCTGATCGGCAGCAGAAGCGTTGGTTTCCGCCATAGCACGCCTCCTTTCTTTTGTTTGGGGCCGACGTTTCCACTCGTCGACCCTCCCCCTCGCGCTCGCCGGTTTGACGGACGCCTTTTCCATGCCCTGAAGAATATTGCCAACCGATGTGAAGGTTTACGGTCAGTCGACGTTCGGGATGCCGTCGCGGACGAGCGGACGCCGTTCTCCGACTAACGGTCGTTGCTCAAAGCAACGGCCGCAAGCGACCTTCCGCTCACCGCCCAAATCGACCGGTCGCGGAAGCGGGGTTCGCCACCGCAAAAGCGGACCATAAGGCGGACGGACTTCCACAGCACCCGGCCCCGATCGCGCACAGACGGGCGGCCGATCGCTCAGATATTTATGTTCATGCTGGTAGAATGTACTTCGTTTATTTTCGATGGCGTTTGAGCCGTCTCGATCCAGGAGGCACCGATGGACGACCGATATCGTGGGGACGACCCTCGTCGCTCCGTGCGCCTTGCGTCCTCCCCCCATAACGGTTCCCCGCGCGATCGCGCGCCCCTGCCGCTCGGCGTCAACGAACGGACACGCGGCGTTGGGTC
>JAHHSP010000121.1 GCA_020025115.1 Collinsella sp.
GTACGTGCCTCCCATCATGGGGCAGATGATTGCAGGTGAAGTTTTGCGCCACATCTCCGGCCTGGGCGAGCACGATGACGTCTCCGCCGCGCTCGCCATGCACGAGGCGGCACAGAAAGGGCAGTTGGCGGGCAAACGGGGCGGGCGCGCGTCATGACGCGCGAAACGATGGGGCCCCGAGCCGGGTCGCAACGCTCGGTCGGCACCGGGACTCCGGACACGGCGCGCAAAACGCCATCCGCCACCGACGGGCCCATCTCCTCGGGCCGTGCACCCGACAGCGTCCAATCCCCCTGGCGACTCGTCGACATGCATTGCCATCCCGACCAGCTGGCGAACGGAGACGAGGTTGCACGAGATGCCGAGCGGCTCGGAATCGCCCTGTTCTGCGCCACCGTCTCCCCCGCAGATTCCCTCATCGCGCTCGAGCGCTTCGACACGGCCCCCAATGTCTTCGTGGGAATGGGCCTGCATCCCTGGTGGCTCGCAGACGGCAGATGCGGCGAGAGCGACATCGAGACAGCGGCGAGGCTCGCCGCCACGGGCCGACTCATCGGGGAGATCGGCCTCGACTTCAACGGAAGTCGAGCGAAAACGGCCACACTTCAGGAGCGAGGGCTTTCGGCGGTCCTGCAATCCTGCGCACGGCATCCCATACCCGGCCGCGTCCTTTCACTGCATGCCGGCAAAGCCGCCGGGCGTGTGCTGGACCTACTCGAGGAATTCAACATCCCCGCGCACGCATCCTGCATTTTCCATTGGTTTTCGGGAACAAGCGACGAACTCTCTCGCGCACGGCGCGCCGGTTGCCTCTTCTCCGTCAACGAGCATATGCTCGCGAGCAAGCGAGGCAGGGAATATGCGCGGCAGATTCCGCTGGAGCGCCTTCTGATCGAGACCGATGCCCCGCGCACCTTCGGGCAGCGTTCGAGCGCGACATCCCTGGGCGGCAGCCTCGAGCGGACCCTCGACACGTTGGCGAGCATCCGCCCCGAATCGCGCAACCGCATCGCAGACCACACTGCTGCCCTGGGAGCGGATCTGCTCTCACCACAACGTCTCCTGCGGGGCCAAACACCGATCGAGGCGTTGTGAGCGCATTCCAAGCAACCACGCATCGGCGCGCGCCCGCTTTCACCTCAATGTGCCCCTATCCGCAATCGCGGTTCATCGTGTGCCGCCTTGCCCCGATCGGGACACGCGGCGGAGCTGCGTGAGGAAGAACGCCGCGCCGACAAGGGCAATACCGCATGATGCGGTGAACAGAACAGCCTGCACGCCAAATGCCTCGGCGAGCACGGGAGCGGCCAGCAGGGGCAGCACGCCGGCGCTCACGAGACCGAAGCGGACAAAACCCATGATGCGCCCCAGATATGCGATGGGAGCCTTCTCCTGCACCAAGATCATCTGCAACGGCTCCAAGAAGCCCCAGGCGAGACCGTTGAGGGCTTGACCGGCGATCGCGATGGCGAGGACATCGGTCCCGACGTAGACCATCGAAGCCACACCCACGCCGAACAGCGAACCGAGCAGCAAGGTGAGGTTGGCCCTGCGGTCGGGCAGCTTGGTGAGCAGCCACGCGCCCACGGAGGCGGTGAACCCGACGACCGAGGAGAGCCAGCCGAGCCACATGACATCGACCTCGAGCACATCGCGGTAGAACAGGGACTCGAGCGAGTCGAACGCGCCGAACGCGAAAAACCCGAGAAAACCGGAGATGAAGATAAGGCGCAGGTCATGGTCGCGCAGGGTCATACGAGCGCCGTCGACCATGCCCAAGAACACACCCGCCTTGGCCCCGTCCTCATGTTCGGGACGCAGCTCCTCATGGCAGCCGAAGGCCAGAACCGCGGCAACGGCCATCGCAGCCGCGGTGAATAGATATACCGACTGCGTCGAGAACGCCGAGACCAGGGCACCTCCGAAGATCGGACCCAAGGTGAACGCAATGTTGCTATACAAGACCATGAGACCGTTCAAGCGTTGACGCCCTGTGAGCGTGGCCACCAGATACCCCGGATAAGCATGCGTGCTGGTATTGAGAAAGCCTCCCGAGAGACCGAGGGCGAACGCGGCGATCATGAGCGATGTCTCCGCGATGGGCGCGAGGCTGATGGCAAGACTCACCACCGCGGTGAGCGCGCAGGCGCCGACCGTGGTCTTTCGCGGCCCGATCGCATCGATCACCGAACCCGAAACGAAGTTGCCGATCGACGTGGCGAGGTTGCGCGTGAGCGTGATGGCCGCCACGAGAAAGGCCGTGCCGGCCAAGTCGTAAGTCGCCGCTCCGATCAAGCCCAGAAAATATACCGCGCTGTTCGCACACCATTGAAGGCACTCAATGCCGATGAGGCGCCTCTCGGCGGCACTGAGCTTGCGCTCGCCATGGGTTCGTCGGCCCACGTTTCCACATCCAAACAAAGTTCCGTGCGACCTGGATGGCCGCGATGAAAAGAACGCCCGGGCAACGGCGTCGCCGTCCGAGCGATTCCTTATTCCCCACCCCGAGGGGCTTAGAACCGTCGTGGGAGGCAGATCCAAAGAACCCGCCCGGTCAACACAACTCTAGAACTCGTCGTCCTCGTCTTCGCTCTCGAGCAGGTCGTTGACGAACTTGATGCGCGTTTCCTCAGCAGCGCAGGTCTCACGGATAAGCTCGGCGGTGTCGCGGCCCTCTTCCGCGAAGAGGAGCTGGATGAGCAGTGGCAGGTTCACGTTGGTAACCAGATAGGTGTTCGGGCGGCGTTGGATGACCGTCGTGAACCCGTTGTTCACGCTCCCGCCAAACAAGTCGGTGCACACCACGAGGTCATCGCCCTCAGGTGTCTCGTCCAACATCCTCGCTATCTCCGCCGCAAGGTCATTGTTGCCGTCGACGTACATCGAGAGCGTGCGGACGTTGTCACGCTCGCCGGATAGCAAGGATATGCTCTCATTGATGCCCGCCGCGAAATGCGCATGGGAGGCGATGATGAACTGTCTCATGGTAACTGACCTTTCACTGGGCGGGTCGCCGAGCATTTCGCCGACCCGCTTAAATGGATGTGACGCGAATGGGCGACGACCGAGATGGCCGCCGCCCTGCATACGCGACACGTGGCGGGTACGCTAAGCGAATATACCGAGGTACACGCCGATGACGCCGATGACCATGGTGCCCAGGATCAGGATGGACGGGTGGATCTTCTTGCCAAGCAGCCAGTAGTAGATACCCATGCAGCTCAGGCCCAACATACCGGGCATGATGCCGTCGAGCACATCCTGAAGCATGGTGACTTCCTCACCGGATCCAAAAGAGACGGCGAGGGTCGCCCAAAACATCGAGCAGGTCATGGAACCGACGACCATCATGCCGACGATTCCGGCACCCTTGATGAGCTTGTCCATGATGCCGGACTCGGATGCGGCGTCGAGCAGGCCGACACCCAACTCGTAACCTTTCACGACGCCCCAAACGCGAAGCATGTACTGGGGAACATTGAAGATGAGCAGGAACAGGATTGGGCCGAGCGGGTTGCCCTCGGCCGCCATGGAGACGGCAATACCGGCCGCCACGACGCGAATCGTGGTCAGGAAGATGGCGTCGCCCACGCCGGACAGCGGTCCCATGAGGGCGGCCTTGACGTCGTTGACGGACTCCGCCGGAAGCTCACCTGCCTTGATGCGCTCTTCCATGGACATCGCGATGCCGCCGACGAACGGGGCGAGGGCGACCGTGATGTTGAAGAACGCGGTATGGCGTTCGAGAGCCGCAGCGTAGCCCTTGGGGTCGTCATGCCAGATCTTCTTCAACATCTTCTTGACCATGAGACCGAAGGCGAGGCCCATCTGGTTCACGTACGTCCAGGAAAACTCCATGCCCAAGGCACCGATGTTCAGCGAGGACTTGATGAGGTCATCTTTGGTGATGGCGTGCTCGCCGGTCTTGTAGACGCTCTTGTTCTCATTAGAAGTCATCGTCGTCAGCCCCCTCGATCTGCGCAGCGGCAGGCTTGTTGTCAAAGATTCCCAGCGTAAGAACAGCGATGATGAT
>JAHHSP010000122.1 GCA_020025115.1 Collinsella sp.
CGGATGGGCGGCGGAGGGCGGCGGAGCGTCGAGGTTTGGTGCGCCGCCGCATGCGACAAACCTCAGTGCTCATGGGCTGGGCCATGGAGGACTCTCTGGAAGCCGCCGACGCCATGCGCGCGCGTGGCTGGGGCGCGCCCGCGCGCCGGACCACGTATGTACGCCATCGTTTTACCTCGCGCGATGCGACCGGCCTGGTGCTCGTCGCGGCCTTTGGCGCCCTTTGCATCGCGGTGGCGTGGCGCTCTTCGTCCTTCGCGTTTTATCCCCGTCTCTCACCCTTGGGCCCTTGGCCGAGCTACGTCCCCTACGCCGCCTGGATGCTCGTACCCGCGGCGCTGCACGTGTATGAGAGGAGCGTGTTCGCATGAGCTGTGAGGCCGTTGCGCTCGCATACGATGATGTGACGTTTCGCTATCCGGGCGCTTGTGGCGACGTGCTGAGCGGCACGACCATGGATGTCCCCGCCGGTGCGTTCGCGCTGCTGGTTGGTGGGACTGGATCGGGTAAGTCGACGCTGCTGTCGCTGGCCAAGCCGCAGATCGCCCCTGCGGGGGACCGCGCCGGGCAGGTGCGCGTGTTCGGCAGGCCCGTGGATGAGCTGGACGGGATCGAGGCGTGCGAGGTCGGGTACGTGTTCCAAGACCCCGACAATCAGATCGTGTGTGACAGCGTGTGGCACGAGATGGCGTTTGGTTTGGAGAACCTCGGTACGCCTCAGGGCGAGATGCGCCGCCACGTCGCCGAGGCGAGTTACTTTTTTGGCATGGGACCGTGGTTTCATAGCGACACGGATGCGCTTTCGGGTGGTCGCAAGCAGTTGCTGGCACTTGCCTCGACGCTCGTCATGCAGCCGCGCGTGTTGCTCCTCGATGAGCCGACGGCGCAGCTCGACCCCATCGCCGCTCGCAATTTCCTGCATGCCTTGTTCCGCGTGAACTGGGAGTTGGGGTGCACCGTGGTCGTGGCGACGCACGACCCCGAGCTCATGGTCGGTTACGCGACCTGTGCATTCGAGCTGGTGGATGGGGCTGTGAGGCCCGTTGATGATCTGGAGCGCTTGGGGCGCGAGGCCGCTTTGGCCGATCGGGGATCCGGCGCGGGGCCCGGCGGCGGACCTGGCAATGCGGGTGCGAGCACGGCCATGCGCCCCGCCTCGCCCTCGCCGGGAGATGCGAATGCCCCCGCTGCCGTGTCTGCGCGGGGGGCGTGGTTTCGCTACGGGCGCGATGACGACTGGGTGCTGCGCGGCTTGGACCTCGAGGTGCGCCAAGGTGAGGTGCATGCTTTGGTGGGTGGTAACGGCTGCGGCAAGTCGACGCTTCTCTCCCTTATCGCGGGCACGCGCCGTGCGCGACGGGGCGAGGTGCGCTCCGCAATTTCGGCCAAGGCGATGCTTCCCCAAGACCCCAAGGCCCTCTTTGCCGGGGAGCGCGTGGAAGATGAGCTCATGGAGTGGGCGCGCATCGGCGGCTATGGCGAGGATGAGGCGCGCGCCATGATGGGCGAACTCGGACTTGCGGACCGCGCCGGGCTGCATCCGTATGATTTGTCCGGCGGCCAGCGCCAGATGCTCGCCTTGGGAAAACTCCTGCTCGTTCGACCGCGGCTTCTGCTGCTCGACGAGCCGACCAAGGGCCTCGACCGCACCGCGCGTGAACAGGTTGCCGGCATGATCGGAAAAGCGAGGCGCAGCGGCGTCACGGTCGTCGTGTCGACGCACGACCTCGCGTTCGTCCGCCGTGTTGCCGACCGCGTGTCTCTGATGTTCGACGGCGAGATCGCCTGCACGGAGCCCGTGGACGAGTTCTTCCGCAACAACCTGTTCTATCGGCCATGATGGTGGGGGAGGAGATGCGTTTGAGCGGACGGGCTGGCAGAATCCTCGAGGCGCTGCTGTTGTTTGCCGTTCCCGTGGTCATGAGCGCCGCGTTGCTGACGGGGGCGGCAAACGCCGCACTGCTCATGATGGTCGTTGTGACGCTGGTGCTCGCCCTGTTCTTTTTGGGATACGAGCGGAGCCGGCCGGCGCTGCGCCAGATCATGCCCACGTTGGTGCTCGCCGCGCTGGCGGCGGCGGGGCGCATCTTGTTCGCACCCATTCCCGACTTCAAACCCCTTTCGGCCATCGCCATCATCGCCGGTGCGACGCTGGGCCCTCGCAACGGGTTCATGGTCGGCGCACTCGCCGCGCTCACGAGCAACTTCTTTTTCGGGCAAGGCCTGTGGAGCCCATGGCAGATGTACGCCTGGGGCGTGGTCGGGTATGCGGGCGGTGTCCTCGCCCGCGCGGGCGTGCTCGAGGATCGGCGGACGGGCCGTCCGCGCAAGTGGGCGCTCGTGCTCATGGGGTTGGCGTCTGGCGCCCTGTACGGCGTGATCATCAACGCATACGGTGTGTTGGGATTTGTGCGACCGCTCACATGGGCGGGAACGCTGGCCTACGTGGCCGCATCCCTGCCCTTCGACGCCATGCATGGCGTGGCGACCGCCCTGTTCCTGGCGGTCTTGTACGGCCCTTGGACGCGCCGCATCGGGCGGGTCGTGCGCAAGTACGACCTGCGCGGGATGTAGCGGGCCCCCACGTGCTCGGCTCGGGAATGGGCCCCGTGGACCTCACGGGGCCGTGACGCCCAAAGGCGGCCTCTACAGCTCGAGCTCCAGGGTGACGGGGCAGTGGTCGGATCCGAAGATGTCGTTGCGGATGCCGGTGCCGCGCACATGGTCGGCGATCGCATCGCTTACCAGAAAGTAATCGATGCGCCAGCCCGCGTTGTTCTTGCGCGCGTTGAAACGGTAGCTCCACCAGCTGTAGGCGCCCTCCAGGTCGGGGTTGGCGGCGCGGAACGTGTCGGTGTAACCGGCGTTCAGCAGCTCGCCGAACTTCGCGCGCTCCTCATCGGAAAACCCGGCGTTGCCTCGATTGGACTTGGGGTTCTTAAGGTCGATCTCGTTGTGGGCGACGTTGAAATCGCCGCAGGTCACAACTGGCTTGCCCGTTTCATCCTCGAGTGAGCGCAGGAAGGAGCGGTAAGCGTCATCCCAAGCCATGCGGGTGCTCAGGCGGGCGAGCTCGCCCTGCGCGTTGGGGGTGTACACGTCCACGAACCAAAAGCGCGCGAACTCGAGCGCGCACACGCGCCCCTCGGTGGCGGCGATGGCGACGAGCTCGAGCTCGCCGTCGGACAGGCCCGCGGCTCGCCCGGCGGCGAGCACGGCATCGGCGTGGCGCACGGAAAGGGGCTCCTCGCGCGTGAATACGGCCGTGCCCGAGTAGCCCTTGCGCTCCGCGTAGCTCCACACCTGGTGATAGCCGGGCAGGTCGAGGTCGACCTGGCCCTCTTGGAGCTTGGTCTCCTGCAGGCCGAGGATGTCGGCGTCGAGTTCGGCCACGATATCGGTGAAGCTCGGGTCCTTCTTGAGCACGGCGCGCAAGCCGTTGACGTTCCACGAGGCGAGCCTGAGTGTGCGGGGGGCGGTGTCGGTCATGATGGACTCCTTCGACGGCGGGGTGCGCCGGATATGACGAAGGGGCCACGGGAAGTCGCCTGGACTTCGGGGAAATGGGCCCCTTGGGGTATCGCATGGCTAACTATACTAGACGGGCGGCGACCCTGTGCCCGCGGGGCGCCGTGCTTTTCCAGGTTGACTCCACGGGCATCGCGAACCGTGGCCCCCTGTCCGAGGATGAACGACCGGCATGCTCGTCTTCGGCGATGTCGCGCAGGCATTCGTGTTTTAAGGCGCACTCGTTTCCCCATCCTCGCGCGCCATGACTTTCGCGCGACGCAAGACGAGTGGGCTGGATACAATAGAACGAGTTCATCTGTTTCGAAAGGATCCTCATGGCACGTGATTCCAAAGTTTGGCGCTGCGGAAAATACGAGCTGAAGTTCGACCGCCCGCGCATCATGGGCGTCCTCAACGTCACGCCCGATTCCTTCAGCGACGGTGGCGAGCATCTCGATACCGACGCCGCGATCGCGCACGGCCTGAAGATGCTCGACGATGGCGCCGATATCATC
>JAHHSP010000123.1 GCA_020025115.1 Collinsella sp.
ATCATGCTGTCAAATGATGCGACCCGCTTCGCAAAAGGGCGCGGAAATTGGCTCATTCTCGCGTTTTACCAGGGAAAATCAAACGAATTCAAAATTTATGAAAAATGTTGTTGCATCTGAAATTCTGCTCGGCTATAGTTAATCCCGCGCTGAGGCGCACACCTGAGACGGGCGATTAGCTCAGGGGGAGAGCACTTCCCTGACACGGAAGGGGTCACAAGTTCAAATCTTGTATCGCCCACCACATGCGGACATGGCTCAGTTGGTAGAGCACAACCTTGCCAAGGTTGGGGTCGCGGGTTCGAGCCCCGTTGTCCGCTCCATTGAATGTGCCGGGGCCGATTTTAATCGGCCCTTTGCATATCAAGGCGGCTTGGCCAAGTGGTAAGGCAGAGGCCTGCAAAGCCTTTACCCCCGGTTCGAGTCCGGGAGCCGCCTCCATGACATCGCACACGGGCGTCCTTCGGGGCGTCCGTTTTTTTTGACGATCTTGTGCGGGCCCTTCTCGCTCGTTTTGCGGGTGGGCGTCATCTCCGATATCCTCGGGAGAGGTTGACCGTGCGCCATGCACAACATGTAGTCCCCGTATGATTTGCCCTGCATGTCCCGAGGCGGCCGTTCCGTGTCAAGCGGAGAAGTTATGGACACTCCGCCGGCCCCTTGCGTCCCCGTTTGCGTATCTGCGCAGGTTGGGTGGGCGCATCTCGTTTTTTGGGCTTTCCCACGCCCGGATATTTGAATACGGGAAGAAGTCGACACATTATATCTGACCTGCTAAAACACAATATATAGTGTCGGTCCAAAAAAGTAATACCAGATATTGATGTAAAAATGACCTATCATACTGTTCGTGGCAATCATGGCCTCGGTTTGTCCGCGCGCTGTCATACCGTGTGGAACCGAGGTTTTCCCATCATTGTGGCATGTACGAGTTTGTAGAGCGATTCGCGGAGGAACGCCATGAAGATCATCAAGCGCAGCGGCTCTGAGGTCACCTTCGACATTCAGAAGATCATCGACGCCATCAAGGGCGCCAACAGCGAGGTCAAGGAGGCCGAGCGCCTCACCGAGCGGCAGGTCGTTTACGCCGCTCAAAACGTCGCCGATCGCTGCGAGTCCGCCGGCCATACCGTCTCCGTCGAGGAGATCCAGGACATGGTCGAGGATGAGATCATGGCCCTCGATCGCTTCGAGGTCGCCCGCCGTTACATCATCTACCGCTACGTCCAGGGCCTCAAGCGCCAGAAGAACACCACGGACGATAAGATCTTGTCTCTCATCGAATGCAACAACGAGGAGGTCAAGCAGGAGAACTCCAATAAGAACCCCACGGTCAATTCCGTGCAGCGCGACTATATGGCCGGCGAGGTCTCCAAAGACCTCACGCAGCGCGTGCTGCTGCCCGCCGAGATCGTCGAGGCCCATAACGAGGGCATCATCCACTTCCATGATTCCGACTATTTCGCCCAGCACATGCATAACTGCGACCTCGTGAACCTCGAGGACATGCTGCAGAACGGCACGGTCATCTCCGGCACGCTCATCGAGCGCCCGCACAGCTTTTCCACCGCCTGCAACATCGCCACGCAGATCATCGCCCAGGTCGCCTCGTGCCAGTACGGCGGCCAGTCCATCTCGCTCACGCATCTCGCCCCGTTCGTCGAGGTGAGCCGTCAGAAGATCCGCCGCCAGGTCGATGCCGAGCTCAAGGAGCTTGGGGTCGAGGCGCCCGAGGAGAAGGTCTCCGAGGTCGTGGAGACCCGCCTGCGTGATGAGATCCGCCGCGGCGTGCAGACCATCCAGTACCAGGTCGTCACCCTCATGACCACCAACGGTCAGGCGCCCTTCGTGACCGTGTTCATGTACCTCAACGAGGCCCGCAACGAGGCTGAGAAGCGCGATTTGGCCATGATCATCGAAGAGACCCTGCGTCAGCGCTACGAGGGTGTGAAGAACGAGGCGGGCGTATGGATCACCCCGGCGTTCCCCAAGCTCATCTACGTCCTCGAAGAGGATAACGTCTACGAGGGTTCCGAGTACTTCTACCTGACCCAGCTTGCGGCCAAGTGCACCGCCAAGCGCATGGTGCCCGATTACATCTCCGAGAAGAAGATGCGCGAGTTCAAGCTCTCCAAGGGCGAGACCGAGGGCAACGGCGATTGCTACACTTGCATGGGCTGCCGCAGCTTCCTCACGCCCGATCGCACGGGCAACGGCTACGACAACGTCGCTCGCGCTAAGAACTACGAGCCCGGCAAGCCCAAATACTACGGTCGCTTCAACCAGGGCGTCGTGACCATCAACCTGCCCGACGTGGCCCTCTCCTCCCATCGCGACATGGATAAGTTCTGGGAGATCTTCGACGAGCGCTTGGAGCTGTGCCATCGCGCCCTGCGCTGCCGCCATGAGCGCCTGCTGGGCACCCTGTCCGACGCCGCCCCGATCCTGTGGCAGTACGGCGCCTTGGCGCGCCTTGACAAGGGTGAGAAGATCGACAAGTTGCTCTTTGGCGGGTATTCCACCATCAGCCTGGGATATGCCGGTCTGTACGAGTGCGTGAAGTACATGACGGGGGCGAGTCACACCGACGAGTACGGCACGCCGTTCGCCATGGCGGTCATGCAGCGCATGAACGACAAGTGCAACGAGTGGAAGGCCGCCGAGGACATCGACTACTCCATCTACGGCACCCCGCTCGAGTCCACCACGTACAAGTTCGCCAAATGCCTGCAGCGTCGCTTCGGCATCATTCCCGGCGTGACGGACAAGGGCTACATCACCAACAGCTACCACGTCCATGTGACCGAGGAGATCGACGCGTTCGACAAGCTCAAGTTCGAGAGCCAGTTCCAGCGCCTGTCTCCGGGCGGCGCCATCTCCTACGTCGAGGTGCCCAACATGCAGGACAACCTCAAGGCCGTTATCCGCGTCATGCAGTACATCTACGACAACATCATGTATGCGGAGCTGAACACCAAGAGCGATTACTGCCAGGAATGCGGCTTCGACGGCGAGATCAAGATCGTGGAGGATGACGGCAAGCTGGTGTGGGAGTGCCCGCATTGCGGCAACCGCAACCAGGAGACGTTGAACGTCGCCCGTCGTACCTGCGGCTATATCGGCACGCAGTTCTGGAACCAGGGCCGTACCGAGGAGATCCGCGACCGCGTGCTGCACCTGTAGGGGAAATCGCATGAATTACGCCGAAATCAAACATTTCGATATCGCCAACGGCGAGGGGGTCCGCACGACGCTGTTCGTGTCCGGATGCCGCCGGGGGTGCAAGAATTGTTTCAATGAGGCGGCTTGGAACTTCGCCGCGGGCAAGCCGTTCGCCCGCGAGACCGAGGATGCCATCATCGAGAGCATGCGTCCGGCGTATATCGACGGCCTGACCATTTTGGGTGGCGAGCCCATGGAGCCGGAGAACCAGGAGGGGCTCGTCGCCTTCGTCGAGCATGTGCGCGAGGAGTTTCCGCGCGGGTGCGGCAAGACCATCTGGTGTTTCACGGGGGATACCTGGGATATGGAGCTCGTGGTCGGCGGTCGCCATCACACCGAGTTCACCGATCGTATCCTGAGGTGCGTGGATGTTTTGGTGGACGGTCCCTTCGTGCAGGCCCTGCACGATATCACGCTTCGCTTCCGGGGCTCCTCGAACCAGCGCCTCATCGATATGCCCAAGACGCTCGAGGCCCTGGCGGCGGGGGCGGCCCCTGCAGATGCCGTGCGCCTGTGGGGAGATGAGCACGTCTACGCCACCCACACGATGGATTAAGCGCGACCATCGACGCGTGGTACCATATCTTGCAGATTGAGTCGCGAGGCACCCTGCGGTGCGAGGAAAGCTGGTAGAGATGGTCGATCGGGACAAAGCCCGCGAAGCGGTGCGCATGCTGCTGGAAGCCATCGGCGAGGACCCGACCCGAGAGGGCCTGGTCGAAACGCCCGATCGCGTCGCCCGCATGTACGCAGACCTATGCGC
>JAHHSP010000124.1 GCA_020025115.1 Collinsella sp.
GGTCGAGCTCGATCAGGATTTGGCCGATGCCGGCGAGTCCCGCCAGTACATCGATCTCATCTGGGGCGCCGTCCTCACGCGTTACCTCACGCTCGCCAAGTTCGGCGGCTTTGGCAACGTGCGTTCGGCGGGTCGCGTGCAGACCCCCACGCTCGCCCTGGTGGTCGAGCGCGAGCGTGAGCGCATGGCCTTCGTGCCCGAGGATTACTGGCAGATCCGCGGAATGGGCGAGGCGTCCGATCAGGAGTTCAAGATCGCGCATACCACGGCCCGCTTCACGGATAAAGAGGCCGCCGAGACGGCGTTCTCGCACGTCGAGGGGGCGACCACCGGCACCGTCACCGCCGTGGCCAAACGCAGCCGCAAACAGCAGCCCCCGGTGCCGTTCAACACCACCGCGCTGCAGGCGGCCGCAGCTGCCGAGGGCATCAGCCCCGCGCGCACCATGCGCATCGCCGAGTCCCTCTATATGAGCGGCCTCATCTCCTACCCCCGTGTCGATAACACGGTCTATCCCAAGACGCTGGACATCGAGGGCATCGTGAAGGGCCTGGCCTCCGGCACCCCGGCGCTCGCGCCCGTGTGCAAGAAAGTCCTCGCCGGTCCGCTCACGCCCACGCGCGGCAAGGTGGAGACCACCGACCACCCGCCGATCCATCCCACCGGCCAGGGTGACCCCACCACGCTCGATGGCGGTCAACTCAAGCTCTACAACCTGATCGCCCGTCGCTTCCTGGCGACGCTCATGGGCCCGGCCACCATCGAGAACACCAAGCTGTCCATCGATGTCGCCGGCGAGCCGTTCGCCGCCAGTGGAGATGTGCTGGTGGAGGCCGGTTTCCGCGAGGCCTACCCGTATGGCCTCAAGCGCGACGAGCAGCTGCCCGCCCTGGCGGAGGGCGACGTCATCGACGTGCACGACATCAAACTCGAGGCCAAGCAGACCGAGCCCCCGGCGCGGTACAGCCAGGGCAAGCTCGTCCAGGAGATGGAGAAGCGCGGGCTGGGAACCAAGTCCACGCGCGCGAGCATCATCGAGCGCCTTTATGCGGTGCGCTATCTTAAAAACGACCCCATCGAGCCGAGCCAGCTCGGCATCGCCATCATCGATGCGCTCTCGGAGTTCGCGCCGCGCGTCACCACGCCCGATATGACCGCGGAGCTCGACGCCGACATGACCAAGGTGGCCGAGGGTGCCGACACGCAGGAACACGTCGTCGATCACTCCCGCGCGCTGCTCGCCGGCATGCTCGATGCGCTCATCGAGCACAAGGACGATTTGGGCGAGGCCATCTCGGATGCGGTCACCGCCGATGCCCGCGTGGGCGCATGCCCCAAGTGCGGCAAAGATCTGGTCATGAAGACGAGCGCCAAGACACGCGGCAGCTTCATCGGCTGCATGGGTTGGCCGGATTGCGATGTGACCTATCCCGTGCCCTCCGGGGTCAAGGTGAGCCCGCTCGAGGGCGAGGCCGCCGTGTGCCCCGAGTGCGGAGCGCCGCGCATCAAGTGCCAGCCGTTCCGTCAAAAGGCTTACGAGCAGTGCGTGAACCCCAAGTGCCCCACCAATTACGAGCCCGACCTCAAGGTGGGCGAGTGCTCCGTGTGCGCCGAGGCGGGGCGTCACGGCGATCTGATCGCGCATAAGAGCGAGAAGAGCGGTAAGCGCTTCATCCGGTGCACGAACTATGACGACTGCGGTGTGAGCTACCCGCTGCCCGCCCGCGGCAAGCTCTCCGCCGCCGGGGAGGTCTGCGAGCATTGCGGAGCGCCGGTCGTGGTGGTCGAGACCGCTCGCGGGCCGTGGCGCATCTGCGTGAATATGGATTGTCCCGCCAAGGAAAAGAAGCCCGCCCGCGGCAAGGCGGCCGCCAAGAAGACCACTGCCAAGAAGGCGACTCCGACCGCCAAGAAGACCACTGCCAAGAAAACGACCGCCAAGAAGACCGCAACTGAGAAGGCGTAGGACATGGGTTCGCGAGGCTTGTTCATAACCGTCGAGGGAATCGACGGCGTGGGTAAATCGACCCAGGCGGCGCTCACGGAGGCGCTCCTTGATTCTGCCGGTTATGACGTTTTGCGCCTGCGCGAGCCGGGTGGCGTCGCCATTTCCGAGAAGATCCGCGCCATCCTGCTCGACCCCGCAAACACCGAGATGGGCGATGTGTGCGAGCTGCTGCTGTACGAGGCCGCCCGCGCCCAGCTCGTGCACCAGGTGATCAGGCCCGCACTCGCCGCTGGACAGACGGTGATTTGCGATCGGTTCTACGATTCGACCACGGCGTACCAGGCCTTCGCCGATGGCTTGGACCGCGACATGGTCGCCCGTGCCAACGAACTCGCCGTCGACGGTTGCCGTCCCGATCTCACGCTCGTCTTCGACGCGCCGGTCGAGGCCGCCTTGTGCCGCCGTTCTGGCCGCGATGCGGAGGATCGCCTTGAGCTCAAAGGTTTGGAGTTCCAGCATCGCGTCGCCGCGGGTTTCCGCGTGGTGGCCGCCGATGAGCCGGACCGCGTGAAGCTGATCGATGCCGTCGGATCCATCGCCGAGGTGTTCTCCAGCGTTGTCGATGAGCTCCGATCGGTCGGGGTGGCCGTGACTGAGAATGACGTTGCCGCGGCGCTGACCGCGTGCCAGGGGAAGTGCTAGCCGTGTCCGACCGTCTCGCCCCCAACAGCCTCCTTGCCAAGCTCGATACGCAGCCGCGCGTGCGCGAGTTCCTTATGCGTGCGGTGACGAGCGGGCGTGCGAGCCACGCCTATCTTTTCCTCGGCTCGCCCGGCTCCGGCAAACTCGACGCGGCCTGGGCCCTGGCCCAGGCCCTCCTGTGCGGCCGGGAGGGTGTTCCGGGCGCATGCGCCTCCTGCGATGATTGCGGCCGTGTTGCCCGGCGCACCCATCCGGACGTGCATTACTTCGCGCCTGAATCCGCAACGGGCTACCTCATCGCGCAGACGCGCGAGTTGCTCGAGGACGTGGCGCTCGCACCCATTCGCGCTTGCGGCAAGGTCTATATCATCGACCGAGCCGAGCAATTGCGCGCGAACACCGCCAACGCGTTGCTCAAGACGCTTGAGGAGCCGCCTGCCGGCGTCACGTTCGTCCTGCTCGGTTCGAGCGCCGATGTCATGTTGCCCACGATCGTGTCTCGCTGTCAGTGCGTTCCGTTCCGCCCGCTATCGCTCGAGGACGCCGCCACGGCCGTCGAGCACGCGACCGGTCTGCCCGTGGGCAAATGCCGCATGGCCGTCGCGGTCGCCGGCAGCCCCGCCCGCGCGACCGAGTTTCTCAAGAGCGGCGACCGTCAGGCCGCGCGCCGCGCCGTGGTGCGCGCCGTGGATTCCCTCGCCCATGCCGATGAGGCCGATATCCTGGCCGCCGCAAAAGACCTCATGGTCGCGATCAAAGCGCCGCTCGCCGAGGTCAAATCGACCCAGCAGGCGGTTCTCGAGCAAAATCAGGATTATCTCTCCCGGGGTGCTCTGAAGCAGTTGGAAGACCGCAATAAGCGCGAACTGAACGCCCGCGAGCGTTCGGGTATCATGGAGGCTCTGGGGAGCGTTCGCTCCCTGCTGCGCGATGCCCTGGTTCGCCTCGCGTCCGAGTCGGAGCCTGTCGTGAACGAGGATGTCCCCGACGTCGTCGAGCGCATCTCCGCCCGCGCCACGGTGGCCGGCGTCACCCGTGCCCTCGACGCCGTTTCGAGTGCCGAGGCCCGCATCGCCAGAAACGTCACACCCCAGCTGGCCATAGAGGTCATGCTGTTCGATATCAGGAAGGCACTGCAATGCCCGTAGTCGTACCCGTCAAATTCGCGTTCGCCGCGCACGAGCTGTGGTTCGATCCGCGCGATTTGGATATCCTCGCCGGCGTTCACGCCATCTGCACCACCGAGCGCGGCACCGCGACCGGCCCTGTCACGGCCGATCCGTTCGCAGCGCCCCCCGAGGAGCCCGCCGCCCCGCTCGAACCCGGCGGGCGCA
>JAHHSP010000125.1 GCA_020025115.1 Collinsella sp.
TATCGTTGCCGAGCGCACCGGGAATCACGCGGATGATGGCGTCGGAAACCACGAGCGCGGGGAGCTCGCCGCCGGTCAAGACGTAATCGCCGATGGAAAGGCGCTCGTCGGCGAGATCGTAGGCGCGCTCGTCCATGCCCTCGTAGCGCCCGCATACGAAAAGGATTCGCCCGCACGCGGAGAGTCGCTCGGCGACCTCTTGCGTGAAAGGCTCGCCGCAGGGGGTGAAGAACACGACGCGAGGGCGGCACTCCCCCCTCGTCGAGATTTCGGAAATCGCCTTATGAAGAGGTTCGACCTTCATGAGCATGCCGGCACCGCCGCCGAAGGGGGCATCATCCACCGTGCGATGGCGGTCGCTCGTCCAATCGCGCAAGTCGTACGCGGCGAAGTCGAACAGGCCTCGTGCGCGGGCACGACCCATGATCGATGTGGACATGTAAGGTTCGAAAAGCTCGGGAAAGACCGAGAGGGTCTCGATGAGCATGAGCACTCCTCTCCGCGTTTAAAGATCGAGCAGGCCGTCCATGACATGGACGGTGATAGTCCCCTCTTCGGGCAGCTCGATGACGACCTCGTCGACGACGGGCACGAGGATCTCCCCATGCGAGGAGCCGTCCAACACCCAAACGTCGTTCGCAGGGGTCTCCATGACCTCGACGATAGAGCCCAGATCGCCGAATCGCTCGTCGACGACAGGGCGGCCCAAGAGGTCACCGACGGCCGAGTCAAGACGGCCGAGCTCGAAATCATCGCAGGAGGCAAGGACGTAGCAACCCGTCAGACCCTCCGCATCATCGAGATTGCGGGCGCAGGAAAAGCGCACCCGGGCGCCCTCGGGCGTGACGGAAACGGCCTCGACGGTTGAGATGCGCTCTCGCTTGAGAGCGGGTGGAGTCAGATGCACCTTCATCGACTCGGTAAGCAAAAGGGGAAGGCCTCGCAGCGGAGCCACGAGAACCTCCCCTTTGGTGCCGTGTGGACGCACCACGCGGGCGATGTTCTTATAGTCGGCGCGCACGGGCCTAACCCAAGACCTCGACCTCGACAGATGTGTCGAGTCGAGCGGCGAGGGCGCGGGCGAGCGTGCGGATGGCCTTGATGGTTCGACCGTGACGGCCCACGACCTTGGCCACGTCGCCCTCTGCGACGGTGACCTCGATGGTCGATGAATCGGCGCCGTCGATCACCTCGAGCGAAACGCCGTCGGCGTCGTCGACGATGCTGCAGACGAGATACTCGACGAGATCGGCGATACGGTCGGAGACGAGCTCCTCCGCCTCGGTGGCATCGGTGGCCTCATCAACGAGGGATTCCAAGAGCAGCTCCTCAGACACGATTTACTCCTCGGAAGCCTCGGCAGCGGCAGCGGCCTCTGCGGCGGCCTTCTCGCCCTCGTTGGCGGCCTTCACCAGGGCGGCGACGGCGTCGGTGAGCTGAGCGCCCTTGGACTGCCAGTCGGCGATCTTCTCAAGGTCGAGGGAGATGGTCTTGGGGGTGGTCATCGGGTTGTAGCGACCGACCTCCTCGATGGGGCGACCATCGCGGCGGGTGCGGGAATCGGCGACGACGACGCGGTAGTACGGGCGCTTCTTGGAACCATGACGAGCGAGGCGAATCTTGACAGCCATGCAAACTCCTTCTTTTGCGCAGCGATTGCTGCATTCCTAACTAGGACAGGTACCGTGCCAAACGACTCGACGGGAAGCGTTTGAGACCGGCTTCATTTGGAAAGTCGCAAGCAAATCCATATCTTATCTGAGATTTGCGCGAATGCAAGCATGTTCATGCAGCGTGCATCGGCAATTGTCGATATACTGACAGCATGAACACAAGCGTACATACATGCGGTCTCGCCCCGGAGCTCCTTGGTCCGTGGAACGGCCCGGCGATCGGGCTGATGGACCTCGACGCGTTCTTCGCAAGCGTGGAGCAACTCGACCATCCCGAATGGCGCGGGAAGCCCGTCATCGTGGGCGGTTCGCCTGAAAAACGCGGCGTCGTCTCCACGTGCTCATACGAGGCGAGGGCCTACGGAGTTCGTTCGGCCATGTCGTCTGCACAGGCCAGGCGGCTATGCCCCGATGCCATCTGGACGTCCGGCCACTTCGATCGCTATCGCGAGATGAGCGCGTACGTGATGTCCATTCTCGCAGATGAGACCCCATTCGTCGATCGCGTCTCCATCGATGAGGCGTTCTTCGATATCAGCCCCGGCAGGTTTTGCGACGAGCACCCCATCCAGATCGCGCAACGCATCTCACGACGCATCTCCTGCCTGGGAATCACCTGCTCCATCGGATTGGGATGCAACAAGACCGTCGCCAAGATCGCGAGCGAGCGCGACAAACCCCGCGGGCTCACCGTCGTGACACCGGGAACCGAGGCCGGATTTCTCGCCCCACTCCCCGTCCGCGCAATGAGCGGAATCGGCGGCGCAGCAGAAAGCGCCTTGATGCGCGTGGGCATACGGACGCTCGGTCAGCTCGCGGAGGCATCCGACGGCCTCCTCTCCCCCATCTTCGGCGTCAACGCCCAGGCCGTGCGGAGCCGGGCGGCGGGCCGTGAGGTGAGCAAGGTGAGGGCCATCGATGCCCCCGACGACGTCAAATCGATCAGCAACGAGCGCACCTTCGCGCAGGACCTCACCGCCCACGACGACGTAAGGGCGGCGATACAGCTGCTCTCCGAATCAGTGGGCGCCAGACTGCGCCGCCGCGGCCTGGTGGGACGCACCGTCACCCTCAAGCTCAAGTACTCCTACGGCGAGGGCAGGACGATCCAGCGCAAACTGGCGCACGCGACCGACGACGAGAATGTATTCGGGGCGGTCGCATGCGAGCTGCTGGCTTCAATATGGACCGAGGGCATGCGCATACGCCTTGCCGGGGTGGGCGTGAGCGATTTTGGGCCCGACCCCCATGGGGTTCAGACCGATCTGTTTTGCGACGTCGACGAGCGGGGCGCCATGGCAAGCGACAAACGCGAACTCGCCGTCACCCTCGATGCCCTGCGCGAGCGCTTTGGCAACGATGCGGTGTCTTTTGGTCGAAGCACGCGTTTCAACGGAGACCTCGTCGACCCCGCGAAGTTCCTCACGCAGCATCGTCCCGATTAAGGAGAGGCATGACACGGCCCGACCCTCTCTTCGACAAAGACCCTGCAGGAACGACAAAGGGCAGGCACCGCGGCCTGCCCGTTTCCATTCGCGTGAGATCCGCGTACGGCACTGCTTCGAAATGAGAGCCTAGAGCCCGATAACGGGGGCGTCGCCCCAGAGCTTCTCGAGGCGGTAGTACTCGCGCGCCTCGGGGGTGAAGGAGTGAACGACGACCGAACCGTAGTCCATGAGGATCCAATTACGCTCCTCACGGCCCTCGATCGAGAACGGATGCTCGCCATAGGCCTTCGCGACCTTCTCCTCCACCTCGTCCACGATGGCATCGACCATGCGCGTGTTGTTACCGGTGGCAAGCACGAAGTAGTCGCAGACATCGGAGAGTTCGGTGAGGTCGATGATGCAGATATCCTCGGCACCCTTGAACGCCGCGGCATCGGCGGCGGCGCGGGCCACCTCGATGGCGGGAACCCCGGAGGCGGAGGGGGATGCGGCGCCGCGATCGACGGAGGCGTTGCCCTCGGCGGCATGCGAGCCCAGACCGGAGGCGTGGTCGAGAAGCTGATCGTCGGTCATGTCAGTCATGAAAAACCTTTCCTGTGATCGGTTAGCGCGTGCGCTTTGCTGCGTACGCATTATAGATGTCGATGGCGGTCGGGTACAGATAGCGACCACCCGAAATCACATAAACGAGACCCTGCGAGAACGTCTGGAAGAACAGCTCTTCCAGGGAGGACTCCCCCACCATGGCGCGCAGACGCGCGGCGTGATCGCCGCGGCGGCCGGGCTCGATCGCGTCGGCGATGAAGACGACCATAT
>JAHHSP010000126.1 GCA_020025115.1 Collinsella sp.
GCCCGCATATCCGGCATCGTCGCGCCTCCTGTGGATGCGCCTCTCATTGTCCATGCGGTTGTCGTCTGCCATATGAATCCTCGTTCGATACCACGTGATCGCTCACGAGATTGTGATACCCGAACTCGAGGGATTCCACCCTCCCTGGCGGTTGGGAACGCAAAGTTCCAACAGACGCGTGCGTCTTGTGGAGTTGAACCTTGCGGAGTTTGAAAAAGATGCGCCCGGGCCCTGCGGGGCTCGGGCGCATGTGGCGTCAATGGCGCGGCGTCTACTCACCGAGCGGGGGCATGGGCTCCCAATCCTCGTCGCGATAGATCTTGCGCGCATCGCGCATGCCGCGGAAAAGCGCGCTCATGCCGGTCTTGAACTTGCGGTCGACGGCGATGAGGCGGATGACCTCCTTGGCAAATGTCGCCGCGGTGCCCAGGCCGAACAGGAATCGGTTGTAGTCGCCGTGTTGGCGGAAGTACTGCATCATGTATCCGCGGTTGCGCATGATGTGATAGCGGTTCATATCCGACGTGCCGTTGAGTTGGCGGACCCCGGCGATGTCCCAGTTGGGGATATCGCGGCTGCGCTGCAGGATGATGTCGGACACGACGATCGACTCGGTGATCTTGGAGGCCAGATAGCCGTAGACCGTGTCGTCCCAGTAGATGAAGAAGCGCGGGTCGGGGAGGCCGATCTCATCGACCACGCTGCGGGCGAACAGGCCGCCCTCAAAGCACATGGTGTTCATCGTGCGGAAACCCGACTCATCGAACGCCGCGGGCGCGATGGGATTGGGAATGCCCAACGGGACGATGAAGTGATACTGCCAGTAAAACGGGCCGCCGTCGTAGTCGTAACGAGAACCCTGCACGACGCGATGGGCGTGCGTCCAAGGCTCGAGGCGCTCGATTGCCTCGGGCACCACCATGACGTCGTCGTCCATGACCCAGAACCATTGGGCACCCAGCTCGTGCGCCCGTTTGACGCCGGCGGAGAACCCGCCCGCACCGCCCAGGTTGTCGCTCTGCGGCGCATATACCACGCGCGCCGTGCCGCCCTCGGCGTCCGCGGCGCCGCTCTCCACGCCCCACAGCTCGTCGGTGCGACGGCCGAGGTCCTCGACCATCTGTCTCGTTTGCCCGGAATTCTCGTTATCGACGATGACGATGCGCCATGGCGCGAGCGTCAACCCGCAGAAGGAGTCGAAGAGTTTGGCGAGCAGCTCTTGGCGTTTAAAGGTCACGACCACGATCGCCAATTTGTCGATGCGGTTCGGGGCCGGTGTGGAGCCGTTGGATATGGCGTTGCCGGTTTGCGGTTGCTCGGTCACGTGCTCGCCTTTCTGCGGGGCGGATAGGGCGATCAAACCCTTCGTTCAAACTGATATTGGCTATTATAGGCCCTGAACCAGTTCGTATCGAGGAGGGCCCGCCGTGGGGAAGCTGCTGTTCGTCGGGGTGACATGCGCCGATGTGGTGATCAATGTCGATAAGCTGCCGCAAACGGCGCAGGACGTCGTCGTGTATGGGCAGAACATGGTGCTCGGTGGATGTGCGTTCAACGCATTTTCCATCGCCCATGCGCTCGGAGAGCCCGCGATGTTGTTCAGCCCTGTGGGCACGGGCGCGTTCGGCGACTTCGTGCGGCGCGGCTTGCAGTCGGAGGGCATCGAGGTTCTGGTTGATAACGATGCGATGGAGAACGGCTGCTGTTATTGCTTCGTCGAACCAGACGGCGAGCGCACGTTCGTGTCATACCATGGCGCCGACTATCACTACGAACCCGCTTGGTTCGATGTGATCGATATGGACGAAGTCGATGCGGTGTACGTGTGCGGGCTTGAGGTCGAGGATCCCACGGGACCGGTGGTCGTCGAGTTTTTGGAACGCGCGTGCCGGGATAAGATGATCTTTTTCACACCGGGTCCGAGGCCCGATGCCGTGCCCCTCGACCTGCTCGAGCGCGTGTGCGCGCTCCATCCCGTGTTGCATATGAACGGGGATGAGGCGTTGGTGCTCGCGGGCCGTTTGTGCGGCGGGGACTCCCCTGATGACATGAGCTCGGGGGGAGCTCGCCCGTGTGTCGAACGGGCTGCCGCGGCCCTCGCTCGCCATGTCGGCAACACCGTATTCGCCACGCTCGGCGGGGATGGTTGCCTGTATTGCGACGGAGACCGTCTGGATGTGGTCGCCGGTTCATCCGCCCATGTGGTGGATACCATCGGTGCCGGGGACTCGCATATCGGTGCGCTCATGGTCGGTTTGCACCGCGGGGACCCCATCGAGTTTGCGACCGCCCGCGCGAACCGCGTGGCCGCCGCCGTTGTGGGTATTTCCGGCGCACATGCCGATCCTGCGGTGGTTCGCGCCGCTGCCGAGCGCCAGGAATGAACGCCCGATATGTCTCGCGTGCATGAAAACAACCGCAGGCCGATAGTCGACCTGCGGTTGCCTGCGTCGCGGTGGTTGCCGCTCGCCCCGGGTGCGGTGCGGCGGCGTTGCGATGCTATGGGCGGCCGATGAATGCCTTGTAGCCCTTGTAGGCCTCGTAGATGTCGGCCTTGTTGGCGACCTCCCACAGTGCGTGCATGGAGATGACGGCCACGCCGGAGTCGATGACGTCCATGCCGTACTCGGCGAGGATGTAGGCGATGGTGCCGCCGCCGCCCGCACCGATGCGGCCGAGTTCGCAGGTCTGGTAATCCACGCCCGCCTCGTCCATGATGTCGCGGATCTGGGCGAAGTACTCGGCGTCGGCGTCGTTGGAACCGCCCTTGCCGCGGGAGCCCGTGTACTTGTTGAAGCACAGGCCGTGACCCATGATGGCCGCGTTCTTCTTCTCAAAGCGATCTGCGTAGAGATGGTCGAAGCCGGCCGAGACGTCGGAGCTGAGCATGCGGGAGTTGGCGAGTGCGCGGCGCAGGGCGAGCGGGGAGTCCTCGCCGGCGAGCGCCATGATCTCGGCGACGGTGTTCTCGAAGAAACGGCTGGTCATGCCGGAGGCTCCCACAGAGCCGATCTCCTCCTTGTCGACGAGCAGGGTCACGCTCGTCGTCTCGACTTCGGGCGTGTCGAGCTGGGCGCGCAGGGACTGGTAGGCGCAGACGCGGTCGTCCTGGCCATGGCCCAAGATCATGGAGCGGTCGAGACCCATATCGCGCGCGGGGCCTGCGGGCACTACCTCGATCTCGGCGGAGAGGAAGTCCTCCTCCTCGACGTCGTACTTCTCCTTGATGAGGTCGAGGAACATCTGCTTGACGGGCTCCTTCGCCTCCTCGTCCCCCTCGATGACGACGGGGCGGCCAGCCACGATGACATCGAGGTTCTCATGGTCGACGGCCTTTCCGGCGGGCTTTTCCATCTGCTCGCCCGCGAGGTGGATCAGCAGGTCGGAGACGCAGAAGACCGGATCGGCCGGATCCTCACCCACGGTGATGTCGACGGTGGTGCCGTCCTTCTTGCAAATGACGCCGTGCAGCGCCAAAGGAGTGGCGACCCAGTGATAGGCCTTTACGCCGCCATAGTAGTGGGTATCGAGGTAGGCCATGTCGCCCGCCTCGTACAGGGGGTTCTGCTTGAGGTCCAGGCGCGGTGAGTCTATGTGCGCGCCCAGGATGTTCATGCCCTGCTCCATGGGGCGACGGCCCAGGTTCACGAGCATGAGGGTCTTGTTGTGGCTGACGGCGTAGATCTTGTCGCCGGCCTTGAGCGTGCGGCCCTCGGCGAGGGCGGTCGCGAGGTCAACGTACCCGGCTTCCTCGGCGAGCTTGATGCTGGACTTCACGCACTCGCGCTCGGTCTTGTTCTCGCTGATGTAGCGGCGGTAATCCTCGCAGAGCTGGTCGAGTTCGGCCAAGGCTGCGTCGTCGTATTTCTTCCAGGCGTTCGGTCGCTCCATGATGGGACTCCTATCGTTTTGGAACGGTTTTTT
>JAHHSP010000127.1 GCA_020025115.1 Collinsella sp.
GGCAATTAGGGAGACACCGAGCACCGGCACACCCATGTAAGACGTCATCAGGAAGCCCAGGAACAGGAAAGGCAGAAGCTCCCTACGGTAGATCAGGCGAAGCAGCATCGCGAAGCCCATGACCGGAAGGATGTTCGCAGCGGCGGAGAAGCCGTTCAAGACGAAGTCGGGAACCGTATTGGTAATCCAAGCCACGGCGTCGGAACCCAGGTACACTGCGGCGAAGATGACGGCGAAGTAGACCGGCGCGCTGTACAGCGCGATGAAGAAGTGCAGCGCGGTGAGCTTTGAGCCACTTCCCTCTGCCGCGAACCTGGGCACAAAGGAGAGCAGCCAGTTGGTGATGGGCTGGAACAAATTGCTCAGCGCAAGCACCAGCGTGCCGATGGGCATGGCCAAACCGACGGCGACCTCGGTATCCAGTCCGAGCAAAATCACATAGGCGGTGCACAGAACACCTGCGGATGTGGCATCCGGCGGAATGTATGCGCCGATTGACACGGAGCCCATGAAGAGCGCCTCGATGCTGGCTCCCAAGGCAAGGCCGGTCTGTAGATCACCCAGGATAAGACCAAGCAGCGGGCAAACGACGATGGGGCGGAAAGCGTACAGGGTGCCGAGCTGGAAGTCGAAGAACTTCACGACGACGTAGAACGCGGCACAAATCAGTGATTGGACAAGCATGTCATACCTCCTGTAAGGGCAGACAATCCGAGCTCCCTAGAGGAGCGCGAGGGCATTTTCCTTCTTGTCGTCGGCAAGGGCGCGAATCTCGACCTCGACACCGCGCTCGCCGAGCTCCTTGAGCATCTCAATCTCATCGGGCTCGAGGAAGACCTGGCGAGAGACCTGCTTGGTGGTGGGAGACTCAAGCGTGTTGCCGAGATTCAAGCTCGTGATCTGGGGGCATCCGTCGATGAGCTTCTTGGCATCCTCGATCGAGCGCAGGCAGATGATCATGCGGTATTTGTCAGTCACGCCGCTGTTGATTGCCTCGATGGCGTTGCGCATGTCCTTGATCACCAGCTTGCAGCCGGTCGGCTTGCCCATCTTGAGCGTGGTCTTCCACACCGGGTCGCCGGCGACTTTGTCACCGACGCAGAAGATGCAGTCGGATCCTAGGCCGTTGACCCAAGATGTGGCGACCTGCCCGTGCAGCAATCGATGGTCGACGCGAGTTAGCAGAATCATGTTCCTCCTCCTAAATATATGGCGGCCATGTACTATATGTTTCTGGTTCTTTTTCATACCAAAAACAATAATAAGATAGCATCTATTTAATACCAGTCCGCGTCATCCTCGTCTCATCGGTCAGATGGTATGAATCTCTCGATGAGCGGTGCATATCGACCAGGTATGCGGAGTTATAAATCTAGGAACAACGTTTTAGCAGCACGAGCTGCTACTTCCCTACTTTCGAACCAGATAGCTCGCGCTCTCACCCACGGACACCGAGCGCACGAATTCGAGCGGCCGTCCCTCGGCGTCATAACTCACACAGACGAGCCCGAGAGCGGGGTCGTCGGTGCCCACGCGAAGCAGCCGGGCATCACATGGTTTGAGCTCTTGGGCCTCGAGTTCCTCAACCGCCCAAGCGACCCGGTGCCCACGAAGCTCATACAGGGAGTACAGGCTGAAAATCGACACATCGACCTCTTCGATGCCGGGGAAGACCTCGCAGGGGATGAGGGTTCGCTCGAGGCTGATCGGCACACTGTCGATGCAATTCAGACGGCGGACGAAGAACAGGTCGCTCGCGGGGTCCACACCGAAAAAGCGCCCGTAGAAGCCTCCCGCCGTGCGAACCGAAGCCTCGAGGACCCGTACACTGGGCGTACGTTGATAATGACGATGGGCGTCGCGGAAACCTCGCGGATTGTGCGACACGGAGCCATCGAGGCCGTGCGTGGCAAATGTTCCCTTCCCCTGGACACGGACGATGAGTCCTTCGTCTTCCAGCCCATCGAGGGCGTTGCGGACCGTGACCTTGGTCGTTTTGTACTGTTCGGCGAGCTTGGCCTCGGAGGGAATCGCCGATCCCGTGGTCTATTCACCGGCTAACAACCGCGTCTGCAGGTCATGGCGAATATCCAGGTATAGCGGCATCGCGTTTTCGCTCGAAATGCCGTCGGGCCTCCGCGCGGGCGTGCTCGAGGATCGGCTGACGGGCCTCGGATCGCAATTCTGGTTTGACTCGCCTGCCATGCGGGACTCCTTCGATGAACAGGGTGGGACCGCGCGGTCTACATGACCGTCTTGCATGAGATCCTGAAATGACTCGGGCTGTAGCGGTTGCGATAATACTCGATAGGGGCCGTATCGGAACCCATGCGCGTGCCGCGCTCCAAGAAGATGAGATCCCCCGCGTCGAGTCGCATCAACTCCGCCTCCCGCTCGCTCGCACGCGATACCGTGACGCGCAGCGTGACGTGCTCCGCCTCGACGCCGTACTCCCGCGAGAGAACCTCGGAGAGCGACTCCTCCTCGAAATCGAAGCGGTCGATACCCGGAAAGCGCATCATGGACAGATAGGAGCTCTCGAACTGTGCGGGCGTACCGTCGACCATGCGCAACCGCGCGAGATGCAGGACGGGACCGTCCTCGGGCAGATACAACCGATTGGCGATCGAGGCGCCCGCGGGCACAACTTCGCATGCGAGAACACGAGAAGACGGCTCGCCGCCTATCGTGCGAACGATCTCCGAAAAGCCGGAGAGGTCGTCGAGCTGGACCGTGGGCCTGCGCGGGCACAAATAGTTGCCCGATCCCTGTCTGCGCTCGATCACATGACTGGCACAGAGGCAGGAAATCGCGCTGCGCAACGTCGTGCGGGAGACGCCCAGCCCATCGCACAATTCTCGCTCGGGTGGCAGCGCTTCACCGGGATTCATCCCACTCTCGTCGATGTGGTTCAAAATGCCCTCGACCGCCCGCTCGTAGGAGCTGGGCTCGGCTCGCTTAGCCATGGAGCGCCACCTCGATCATCCCGTCAAAGGCGGCCTTTACGGTCTCGGCACTCTCAATCACCTGCCGATACGCCATCGAGCCGCGTTTGAGCTCGCGATTCCAAATCGGGATGATGATGGCCTCGACGTCGGGGTCGGCGAGTGTCACCTCGAGATACACCCCCGCACAATATGCACCGCCCCGATAGCGGTTCGCACGAGCGACTTTTCCGGGATTCTTCAAGACCTCGCCGAGCAGCTGCATGCCCTGCACCTCCCCGGCCGCCGGCCCGGAAGCGCCCGCGCATTCAAGCTCCCTGACGAAGCATCCCCTGAGGTCGGCCATGGGGTACACCGTCGCGTCGGGGGTGCCGAGCTCGCGCAGGGACCACGTGCGCTCCGCGTCATTCGCCATGACCTCGGGAATGCCGAAAGGGGCCGATGGAAGCAGGATGGCCCGCTCGACGCTGTTGTTCGAAGTCTCGGTCATAGCACACTCGCCTCAATCGCATATTCGCAAAAGGGCGGCCGAGTGCCCCCGGCCGCCCCCCCTACCTTATCGCATCACACCACGAAAGGCATCGTCCAACCGACTAGTAGTCGAACTGGTGATAGTAGCGACGGTATTTGAGATTGTGCTTGGTCACCATCTCGTAGTTCCGAGCCATGCGATCGGTGGCCAGAACCGTGAGGATCCAGGGCGACACGATGACGCGGAAATCGGGGTCAAGGCCCGGGATCGCATACTCGGCGGTGTCGATGATGACATAATCCTCATCACCGGTCACTCCAGAGCGCAGGAAGGCCTCGACGCGGTTGTCCAGCGCACGGCACTCGTCCTCGCCCTTGAACAGGAACACGGGAACGCCGGGCTCGAGGAGCTCCAGGGTGCCGTGGAAGAAGTCGTGGCTGGTGATGTAGCGGGTACGCTTCCACTGCATTTCCT
>JAHHSP010000128.1 GCA_020025115.1 Collinsella sp.
ACATTGGAATGGTCGACGATCCCCTCAAGCACGCACACGCGCACGGGACGCCCCCCGGCGCGCTCGACGAGTCCATCGAGAAAAGCGCCTGCGTCCGCAAGCGGCGGGCGGCGAAACGCCGCAAGGGCCCCACGCGTCACGGAAAAGCCCGTGAGTTGCTCAAGCAGGTCCATCGCGCCCACGAAGACGGGCACAGCCGATTTGGGATGCGATTCGGCGACCTTGTCGAGCAACGGCGACAGTTGGTCGAGCCATCGCTCACCCAAAAGGAAACTCACCGGCTCGAGCCCCGCCTCGACGGCGCGTTCGATGACCTTGCCGCTCTCGGCGATGAAGATCCCCTTCTCGGGCTCCAGCACGGAGCGAAGCTGACGCTCGGTGAGCTTGGTATATGCCTCGAGACGCGGGTCGTCGAGAGTCTCGATGCGGGTTATCCGCACGCCCGGCATCAGAGATCCCTGCGGCGATATGTGACGAACTCGAATGTAAGGCCCTCGTCGCCCTCGCCGGGCGCGATCGCCCGAGCATCCGATCGCTCCATGACATACCAGCCAGAATCCCGCGAAAGATTGGGGAAGCGCGTATCGACCTCATGGATCACGTGATTATGGGTGATCTCGGCCTCGACACAATACGGCAAAAGCTGCTCATACACCGCGCCCCCGCCAATGACCCAGGCGACTTCGTCGTCCGCGACGGCGGCAAGGGCCTCATCGACCGAGTGGACGACTTCGACTCCCTCGCGCTCGAAGGATCCATCGCGCGTGAGCACGATGTTGCGACGACCCCTCAGCGGACGTCCGCCGGGAAAACTATCGAGGGTCTTACGGCCCATGATGACCGAATAGCCCTTCGTCTTGTTGACGAAATGCCGCATGTCGGCACGATTGGACACGACCATGTCCCCATCGCAGCCGATGCCCCAGTCATCACAGACCGCGACGATGGCCTTAATCTGGCAAGCCATGCAAATCTCCTGTCAAAGCAACCGTCGGGTGCGAAGCGCCCCGAGCCGAGTCGTTACACCGCAATTGGAATGTTCTTGACCTGAGGACCATGGACATAGCCCTCGACGATCAAATCATCCGTCGTGAAATCATAGAAATTGGTGACGTCCGGGTTGAGCGAGACTTTGGGAGCCGGATACTGAGGACGTTCGATAAGCTCACGCACGATGTCGACATGGCGGTCATAGATGTGCGCGTCGACGATCACGTGCAGGACCTCGCCGGCGATCATATCGCAATGACGGGCGACCATCATGAGCAGGATGGAATACTGGCAGACGTTCCAGTTGTTCGCTGCGAGGATGTCCTGGCTGCGCTGCATGAGAACCATGTTGAGCACGGGCTTGTCGCAACCGGGTTCAGAGGTCACGTTGTAGGTGACGCTGTAGGCGCACGGATACAGATGCATCTCCGAAAGGTCGGAGATGGTGTACATGTTCGTCATGATGCGGCGCGAGTACGGCGTGTGCGTGAGGTCGTACAGGACCCGGTCCATCTGATCGAAGTCGCCCTCCTTGTAGTGCGACTTCTGCGCGATCTGATATCCGTATGCCTTGCCGATCGATCCGGTTTCATCGGCCCATTGATCCCAGATATGCGAATTGAGGTCGTTGATGTTATTCGACTTCCTCTGGTAGATCCACAAGATCTCGTCCATCGCGGACTTGAGCGCGGTCCGGCGCAAGGTCAGCGCGGGGAACTCCTCGCGCAGATCGTAGCGGTTGGTGACGCCGAAGTTCTTGATGGTATAGGCGGGGGTGCCGTCCTCCCAAACCGGTCGGACCTTCTCCCCCTCCGTGGTCGTGCCGTGATCGAGGATGTCACGGCACATGGACACGAACAGTTTGTCAGCCTTGCTCACAAAACCCTACTTCCGCTTGAACTGATCGTTCATCTGCATGAGCTTGTCCATATCGGACATACCGCCCATGCCGCCCATCTGATTCATGAGCTGATTCATATTCACGCCGCCCATGCCGGGAATGCGCATCTTCTTGCCTTTTTTGCCCTTCTTGCCCTTTTTGCCGGACATCTGCTGCTGGGTCATCGCACGCATCTTCCCCATCATCTTGTTCATCTCGCCCCATTGCTTCATCAGGGCGTTCACGTCAGTCGGCGTGAGGCCGCAACCGCGGGCGATGCGGGCGCGGCGCTGGCCGTTGATGATGGAGGGACGGCGGCGCTCCTCGGCCGTCATGGACAAGATGATGGCCTCGTTGCGGTCGAAGATCCTCTCATCGAGGTTGCCGCCCATCTGGTTGAGAGCGCGCTGCCCACCGGGGAGCATGCCGAGTATGCCCTTCATGCCGCCCATCTTCTTGACGGCCTTCATCTGTTCGAGCATATCATCCATGGTGAAGCCGTCGCGCAGCATGCGCTCGGCGGACGCCAGCTGCTCGGCGGTCGCAGCCTCTTGGGCCTTCTCGATGATGCCGATGACGTCGCCCATGCCGAGAATGCGCTTGGCCATGCGCTCAGGATTGAACACCTCGAGAGAATCGGGTTTCTCGCCCATGGATACGAACTTGATGGGCTTGCCCGTGACCTCGCGGACCGACAACGCGCCGCCGCCGCGGGCGTCGCCGTCGAGCTTGGAGATGATGACGCCGTCGAAATCGGTGCGATCGGCAAACGTTGACACCACGTTGACGATGTCCTGACCGGTCATGGCGTCGACGACCATGAGGACCTGATCGGGCTTGACCGCCTTCTTGATGTCGACGGCCTCTTGCATCATCTGCTCGTCGATTTGCAGACGACCGGCGGTGTCGACGATGACCACGTCGCGCATGTTGTCGACGGCCTCGCGAATGGACGCCTTGGCGATGTCGACCGGGTGCGCGCCGTCGCCGCGGAATACCGGCACGCCGATCTCGCCGCCGAGCGTGGCGAGCTGGTCGGCGGCGGCGGGGCGGTAGACGTCACACGCGGCGAGCAAAGGGCTTCTGCCCTGCTTCTTGAGCATATATGCCAGCTTGACGGCGGCGGTGGTCTTACCGGAGCCCTGCAGGCCCACGAGCATGATCACGTTCGGGATGCGGCTGGAAAGGACGAGTTTGCTCTCGGTGCCGCCGAGCAGCTCGGTGAGCTCGTCGAGGACGATCTTGACGACGTTTTGCGCCGGGGTGAGGGACTCCATGACCTCGGAGGTGAGACAACGCTCCTTGGTGCGCGTGACGAAATCCTTCACGACGCGGTAGTTGACGTCTGCCTCGAGCAGGGCCATGCGGATCTCGCGCATGGCGGCGCTGATATCCGCCTCGGTGAGCTTGCCCTTGCCGCGCAGGCGGTCGAAGGTATCGTTCAGGCGATCGGAAAGCGAGCCGAAAGCTGCCATGGGTTCTCCCAACAATCAAATGCGTCTCAAATCGGGGCAGGCGCGAAACTGAGATCGAAACAGGACGGATGCGAACCTCGGCGTGGACCCTGCCTTCGGGCCGAGGTGTGGGACGATGCGGATTAGTTCAGGCCAACGAGGGCACGGCAGAAGGACGAAGCGTCGAAGCGCTGCAAGTCCTCGACCTGCTCGCCGACACCGATGCGGTAGATCGGCAATTTGAGCTGCTCGGCCACAGCCAGAGCGATGCCGCCCTTGGCCGTGCCGTCGAGCTTGGTCATGATGATGCCATCCAGGCCGAGGGCCTCGTTGAACTCCTGGGCCTGGGCCAGGCCATTTTGACCGGTGGCGGAGTCTATGACGAGCACGACGTGCACGGGCATGGGGCCCGCGGCACAGGAATCGGCGCGCTTGCGGGTCACCTTCACGATCTTGGCGAGCTCGCGCATGAGCTCGGGGCTCGAATGCAGGCGACCCGCGGTGTCGCTGAGAACGAGGTCGCTG
>JAHHSP010000129.1 GCA_020025115.1 Collinsella sp.
TGTTTGCCGGCGGCGAAGGACTGCTCGAAGATCTCGGTCGCGGGGTTTTCTCCGCCGATGACCTCGACCACGATATCGACAGATGGGTCGGACACCACGTCGTGCCAATCGGTGGTGAACTGCTCGCGTGCGATGCCGAGCTCGCGGGCACGCTCCTCACCGCGGCTGCATGCACGCGCGACGCGCACGTCGATGCCGAGGTTCTTGCGATAGCGCTCGGCGTGAGACGTGATGAGGCGGTAGACGCCCCCGCCCACAGTGCCCAGCCCGATGATGCCGACGTTGACGGTGCGGGTGATCGGCTGCATGGAAGGCTCCTGTTCTCCCCGGGCGTGCCGCCCTGCGGGGCTCGGTCGTGTTCATGTTCCCAGCATTCTACTCGTTTTGATGCATGCGCGGCCGAACGTGCGGCGTGCGGCGTGTAGCACAAAAACGGGCGCATGGGCGCGGGTCATGTGAATGGCGAGCACATGCGGGCGGAAGGCATGAATTGTTTCGCCGATATTTCAAGCGACCCGCACCGCACTTTCCTTTGATAAAGCGTGTAAGCTGAAGCGACCTTGCTGGCAAATCGCCGTGAGGGCAGGCACACCGCCCGTGGACCATGACGGGCCGCATTTGAAAGGAGAGCCGCATGTCGAGCCTCACCGGTAAGTCATTCAATCCTGTTATGAATCGCAGGAGCGTTATCGCGGGCGCAGCAGGTCTGGGGGCGTGTTCCATTATTAGCGGCTGCTCCGATGGCGGTTCGGCCGCAGGCGGCGGCTCCGATCCCGCCGCGTTCAAGATCGGCTCCATGGGTCCGCTGACCGGCCCTGCCGCCTCTTACGGCACCTCCGTCACCGGTGGCGCCGAGCTGGGTTGCAAGGACTTCTCCACCGATGAGCTGCCGCTCGTTTTCAAGGCGGAGGACGACGTCGCCGATGGCGAGAAGGCCATCAACGCCTTCAACAGCCTGGCCGACTGGGGCATGCAGGTGCTCGTGGGCCCCACTACGACCGGATGCTCGCTGGCCGTCGCCCAGGAGGCCGAGAACGCGCATCTGTTCATGCTCACCCCCTCCGCCACGGCCCCGGACGTCACGGAGGGCAAGACCGTCGTGTTCCGCGCGTGCTACAGCGATCCCGCAATCGGCGTCCATTCCGCCGAATGGCTCGCGGAGAACTTCCCGAATGAGAAGATCGCGACCTTCCACAACGCTGGGGACACGTATTCCGCGGGCGTTCACGACGCCTTTCTCGAGAAGGCCGAGGAGCTCAAGCTCGATATCGTGGACAAGGAGACCTTCAAGGACGACTCCGCCACCAGCTTCACCAACCAGCTCACCAAGGCCAAGAACGCCGGCGCCACGCTGATCTACGCTCCGATTTACTACACCCCTGCCTCGGTCATGCTCACCAATGCCTCCGATATGGGTTACGACGTGAAGGTCATGGGTTGCGACGGCATGGATGGCATCTTGGGCGTCGAGGGCTTTGACGCCGCGCTCGCCGAGGGGCTGTATCTCATGACGCCGTTTTCCGCGGACGACCCTAAGAACGCCGATTTCGTGACCGCCTACAAGGAGGCCTATGGCGAGGTCCCCGACCAGTTCGCCGCCGACGCCTACGATTCGGTGCACGCCGTGGCGCTCGCGCTCGCAGAGGCCGGTCTCGGCGCCGACGCCGATCCGGCGGAGGTGGCCGACGCGCTCCCCGAGGCCATGACCAAGATCACGGTGGAGGGCCTTACCGGCACGCTTACCTGGAATGACAAGGGCGAGGTTGAGAAGGAGACCACCGTCTACGTCATCAAGGACGGCGCGTACGTCCTCGCGTAAGGCGCTCCCGATAACGTCCGCGAACATACGTCGAACGCGACGCAGGGGCAGGGCCTGGATGCTTTGTCCCTGCTTTCGGTTACGGGAACTTCGGTTCCCCTCATGCGAAGAAAGGGGGATTCGCGCATGGCGCTCTTTTTGCAATATCTCGCCAACGGCCTCACCATGGGCAGCGTGTACGCGATCATCGCGCTCGGCTACACCATGGTCTACGGCATCGCAAAGATGCTGAATTTCGCGCACGGCGACGTCATCATGATCGGTGCGTACATCTCGTTTGTGGCGACCTCCTACATGGGTCTGCCCGCCATCGTCTCGGTGCTCGCCGCCGCCGCTGTGTGTACGGCGCTCGGTATCCTCATCGAGGGCCTGGCCTACAAGCCCCTGCGCCAGGCGGGCCCGCTCGCCGTCCTCATCACCGCCATCGGCGTCTCGTATTTCCTGCAGAACGCCGCCCAGCTCATCTGGGGCGCCACGCCCAAGAACTTCACGTCCATCGTGAGCTTTCAGGTGCCCGAGGTCCTGAGCGCCTACAACGTCTCCGCAGTCGGGATCGTGACCGTCGTGGCGTGCTTGGTGATCATGGCGGGCCTCATGTGGTTCACCGGAAAGACCAAGATGGGCAAGGCCATGCGCGCCTGCTCCGAGGATAAGGCCGCCGCCCAGCTCATGGGCATCAACGTCAACCGCACCATTTCCATGACCTTCGCGATCGGCTCCGCGCTCGCCGCCATCGCCGGCGTGCTGCTGTGCTCCTATTCGCCGGTCTTGCAGCCCACCACGGGCTCCATGCCCGGTATCAAGGCGTTCACCGCCGCCGTGTTCGGCGGCATCGGCTCGATACCCGGCGCCTTCGTCGGCGGCATCCTGCTCGGCATCATCGAGGCCATGGCGCAGGCATATATCTCCACGAGCCTTGCCAATTCCATCGTGTTCGGCGTGCTCATCGTCGTGCTGCTGGTTAAGCCCGCGGGGCTGTTCGGCAGGTACGTCCCGGAGAAGGTGTAGGCGATGACCATGATGAAGTGCTTGCAAAACAAGAGGACCCGCCGGGACCTCATCACGTACGCGCTCGTGATCGTCGCTTTCGCCGCCGTTTACCTCCTGCAGGCGAACCGCATGATCCCCCGCATGATCGTGGGCCAGCTCGTGCCGATCTGCTCGTATGTCGTCATGGCGCTCTCGCTCAATCTGGTGGTCGGCGTCGCCGGCGACCTGTCGCTCGGGCATGCGGGCTTCATGAGCGTCGGTGCATATACCGGCATCGTCGCGGCCATGAGCCTGTCCGAGGCCGTTCCCGATGACGGATTGCGCCTGGTCATCGCCATGGTCGTCGGTGCGGCGTCGGCCGCGCTGGCGGGGTTTGTCATCGGCATTCCCGTCTTGCGTCTATCGGGCGACTACCTCGCCATCGTGACCCTCGCGTTCGGTGAGATCATCAAGGAGGTCGTCACTTGCCTGATCGTGGGTGTGGACGAGCGTGGCCTGCACGTGCTGTTCAATCTCACGGGCAGCCTGTCGGTGAGCGATCTCAACCTCTCCGAGGGCGGCACCGCGATCATCAAGGGCGCCCAGGGTGCCTCGGGCGTGGAGACCATCTCCACGTTCATCGCCGGGTTCCTGCTCGTCATGGTCGCCCTCGTCGTGGTTCTCAACCTGGTGCGCAGCCGCACCGGTCGCGCCATCATGGCCGTGCGCGACAATCGGATCGCCGCCGAGAGCGTGGGCATCTCAACCACCAAGTACCGCATGATCGCCTTCGTGGTGTCCGCCGCGCTCGCCGGGGCCGCCGGCGCCTTGTTCGGCAACGGCTTCTCGCAGCTATCCGCCACCAAGTTCGATTTCAACACCTCGATCCTCATCTTGGTGTTCGTGGTCCTGGGTGGCTTGGGCAACATGCGCGGATCGATCGTGGCGGCCGTGGCGCTCACCATCTTGCCCGAGGCGTTGCGACAGTT
>JAHHSP010000013.1 GCA_020025115.1 Collinsella sp.
TCGTGCTCGTCTCGCATGTTTCGTTCTTGGGTGCGATTGGGAGGTCTCCGCTGATCGCGGCGTTGTTCTTGGCGGCCTCGGCGGCGTGGTGCCCCCTTGCGCTCGAGTACGCCACCACGGCTTCGCCCCGGCCGTTCGGCGGGCATGGTGCCGATCTGCCGCGCGTGACGGCGCGACGTTCGATTGCGGGGGAGGGGCGCGACGCCCGCGCCGCCCTGCCCGGGAACACGGAGGTGACGGATGCCGCTGATGCGCGCAAATGAGCAGACTCCCTGCGGGGCCCTGTTCGATATCCTCAAACGACACGCTGGGATCAGCCATAAGGAATTGGCCACGATGATCCTATCGGAGCGCCCCCTTGCGGACGGGCGCAGCCCGCAGAGCCGTGTCAGCGATCGCACATGGGTGTCTCGCTTCATAGTGCACGCTCCCGTCGACGCCTCGCAGGAGCGCCTGTTCCGCGACTTTGGCGTGGCGGCCCAGCGCATCATGGATAGGCTGCGGTCCGGCAGGCCCGGTTCGTGGACCTGTGCGGAGATTCTCGACATGGTGTGCGGGGAGCCCGGCGAGGCCATGGCGCGCGCGTTGGACGCGTGCCACGAGAACGTGCGCCTGTACCGCAATGCCCTGGCCCGCATGTGCGATGGCGAGGGGTATACGGTGGGGGAGCGCACCGAGGCCGCCATGGTGCTCTTTGTGGCCGCTGGCTGCACCGCGGATGTGGGCCGCGCGGTGGATTACACCATGGAGTACATCCGCTGCTCCATGGGGGGAAGGCTTGGGACCCCCACATCCTGCCCCGTCTCGCTCGATCCCAGGAAAATCCAGGTCGATCTTGCGCTGCCGCATGTTCTGGGCTTCGTGCGCATCGTGGACGGGGTCGTCGCCGGTGCACCGCACTGGGTCTCGTCCGATTCCGAGGGGGTCGAGATCGGCGCGCTCGCGACGGGCGTCGACGACATAACGGATGTCGATGGCGACGTCTCGGCCCATCATGCGCGTGTGTGGCATGAGCCCGACGCGACCGGGGAGGACGGGCGGCCCGCCACGGGACCGGGCCGTTGGATGTTGAGCGATCTTGGTTCCAGCAATGGCACGGCGGTGGTCGATGGCGATGGTGCCGAGCCGCGCCGCATCGAGGGGGGCGAGGCGGTGGAGGTGCACCCTGGAGACGAGATTCGCTTGGGGCGGGGTACGACGTTCGTCCTCGTCGAGGGCATGGCCGACATGGCTCGATGAGCTCCAGCGCTATTCGATCCGCGTTAGGAATCGATGCAGTTCCTCCTCGCATGCGTCCATTCGCTTTCCGAGTGCGTTCGCGGTAGCCGCGAGCTCCTCGATTTGCTCCCGGCATGCGGTGATGCGGGCCCTCTGAAGTGTGATGGCGCACTCGATTTGGACTTGCTCGCCCGCATCGAAGAAATCGACGTTGGCGGCCTGTCGCTCGAGATCGCGCAGGCCGTTCTCATGCCAGGCTATCTCGCGCTCGAGATGTCCCGAGTAGTCGAGCGCGCCTTGCGAGAGCTCGACCAGCCATCTGCGGTAGTTCAGCTGGTCAACGGGGTCGGGCTCGCCGGGCGTCCTCTTTCCGAGGACGTGGCGTCCGACCGCGGCTATTGCCCAGGCATTGGGGAGTTCATCACATTCGGCCTGCCCGGGAAGGCGCTCGCCGATTTCGCTCAGGATGGCCTTCGGTAGGGAGCGGAGCAGCGAGTACAGCTCGGCTCGGGCCGTATCTACCAAGAGCTCGGCGGAGTAGAGGTCGAGAAACGCGGACTGCAGGGCCATGTGCGTCGCGGTGCTTTCCAGGTGCGCGATGCGCCGCTGGAGCGCCGGGCAGATGACGTTCTCGCAGCAGCAGACTCCGGCTTCGTTGGAAACTCCGGCGGTGTCACATCCGGTCTCGCCCGTTCGAAACCGGCTGCATGAGGCCGTGTGCGGTTGGTTTGCCGTGAACGGCGCCTCCGCAGCCGCGATTTTGCGCGCCCGATCCTCGCGTTTGAGACGGTAGAGGAGCTCGCGGAGACCGCCGACCCGCTCTGCCTCGTCCCAACATTCCTGGTGTCGGTGCTCGGCGCGTTCGAGGGCGTCCCGGAGGGCACGCACGGACTCGCGCGCTGCGGCGGTTGGATCGGCGCCGGGGGTTATCGGCGTCATGGCCAGGTTCCCCATTTTTCCTCCCATCAGAAGACCATGGTTTTCACCATATGCGCTTGCCCGGACAATTTGTTGAGCAACAACTGTCTGCCCCGTTGCGTACCGCCAGCCGATGATGTTCGGAGGTGGAATACCGCCGCGTGTTTGTCGGCCGCGTACCCCCCGGGCGGAGTACAATGGGACAAGGTGCTGACTCTTGCGGCAATTCGCCGTGCCGCGTGTCGCTCCCACGGGGGTATCCGCGGACTGCGAGGCATTGCCGTCTGCGTAGCGCCGTTCTCACATATAACCCGGGGTCCGCCTGGTCCCGGCGCCTTATGTACCTAGTTCGAGAGGAGAGGGGTATATGGCAGATCGCAAGTTCAAATCTATGGACGGCAACGAGGCCGCCGCGTACGTTTCGTATGCGTACACCGAGGTGGCGGGAATCTATCCCATCACGCCGTCCAGCCCCATGGCCGACCATGTCGACCAGTGGGCCGCTCAGGGCAAGAAGAACATCTTCGGCACGCCCGTGAACGTGGTCGAGATGGAGTCCGAGGCCGGTGCCGCCGGTGCCGTGCACGGCTCCCTGGGCGCTGGTGCCCTCACCACCACCTACACGGCATCGCAGGGTCTTCTGCTCATGATCCCGAACATGTACAAGATCGCGGGCGAGGGCCTGCCGAGCGTCTTCCACGTCTCGGCCCGTACCGTCGCCACCCATGCGCTCAACATCTTCGGCGATCACTCCGACGTCATGGCCTGCCGTCAGACCGGCTTTGCCATGCTCGCCGAGGGCAACGTCCAGGAGGTCATGGATCTCTCGCCCGTCGCCCACCTCGCCGCACTCACCGGCAAGACGCCGTTCGTCAACTTTTTCGACGGTTTTCGTACCTCGCACGAGATCCAGAAGGTCGCCGTGTGGGATTACGAGGACCTCAAGGATATGTGCGACATGGATGCCGTCCAGGCGTTCCGCGACCATGCGCTCAACCCCGAGCATCCCGCGGCCCGCGGCAGCCACGAGAACGGTGACATCTTCTTCCAGCACCGTGAGGCATGCAACGGCACGTACAACGCACTGCCCGCCATCGTCCAGTCCTATATGGACAAAGTGAACGCCAAGCTCGGCACCAGCTATCACCTGTTCGACTACTACGGCGCCGACGACGCCGATCGCGTGGTCGTGTGCATGGGTTCCTTCTGCGATACGCTCGAGGAGGTCATCGACTATCTGAACGCTCACGGTGAGAAGGTCGGCCTCGTCAAGGTCCGCCTGTATCGCCCGTGGTCCGTCGAGGACTTCGTGGCCGCGCTGCCGGCGACCGTCAAGAAGGTCGCCGTGCTCGATCGCACCAAGGAGCCCGGTTCCATCGGCGAGCCGCTGTACCAGGACGTCGTTTCCGCCCTGTATGAGGCCGGCCGCTCCGACCTCGTGGTGACCGGAGGCCGTTACGGCCTCGGCTCCAAGGATGAGCCGCCGGCGGCTGCCTTCGCGGTTTTCGAGGAGCTCAAGAAGGACGCGCCTGCGCGCGAGTTCACCATCGGCATCGAGGACGACCTCACCGGTCTGTCCCTGCCCATGGATCCAGACGCCCCCAACACGGCGGCCGAGGGCACCATCGAGTGCAAGTTCTGGGGTCTCGGTGGCGACGGCACCGTTGGCGCCAACAAGAACTCGATCAAGATCATCGGCGACCACACGGACAAGTACGTCCAGGCCTACTTCCAGTACGATTCCAAGAAGACCGGCGGCGTCACCACGTCGCACCTGCGTTTCGGTGACTCCCCGATCCGCTCGCCGTACTACGTGAACAAGGCCGACTTCGTGGCCTGCCACAACCCGAGCTACATCATCAAGGGCTTCAAGATGGTCCGCGACGTCAAGCCCGGCGGCACCTTCCTGGTCAATTGCCAGTGGACGCCCGAGGAGTTCGCCTCCCACATGCCGGCCAACGCCAAGCGCTACATCGCCCAGAACGATATCAACGTCTACCTGATCGACGCCATCGACCTTGCGGCCAAGGTGGGCATGGGCAAGCGCACCAACACGGTTCTGCAGTCTGCGTTCTTCGCCCTGGCCGGCGTGCTCCCGCAGGAGGATGCGATCCGCTACATGAAGGAGGCGGCAACCAAGTCCTACGCCAAGAAGGGCGAGGCCATCGTCGAGGCCAATCACAAGGCCATCGATGCCGGTGCCACCGCCTTCGTGAAGTTTGACGTTCCGGCCGATTGGGCCGACGCCACCGACGCCGCCACCGTCTCCGTCCTCTCCGACGAGGAGAAGAGCGCCATCGCCAAGCAGGTCAAGGAGCTCATGGAGCCGATCGCCCGCATGGACGGCGACTCCCTGCCCGTCTCCGCGTTCAAGGATTGCGCCGATGGTCAGTTTGAGCTGGGCGCCTCCCAGTTCGAGAAGCGCGGCGTGGCCGTCATGGTCCCGCATTGGGATGAGACCAAGTGCATCCAGTGCAACCAGTGCGCCTACGTCTGCCCGCATGCCACCATTCGCCCCTTCGCGCTCAACGAGGCCGAGGTCGCCGCGGCGCCCGAGACCATGCGCACGCTGGATGTGAAGATCCCCAAGAACACCGGTTACAAGTTCGCCATCGCCGTCAGCCCGCTCGATTGCATGGGCTGCACCAACTGCGCCAAGGTCTGCCCCAAGGACGCGCTCACCATGGTCCCCACCGAGGGCGAGCTCGTGGAGCAGGAGACCTTCGATTACTGCGTGGCAAACGTCGCCGAGAAGCCCGAGCTCATCGGCAACAACGTCAAGTCCAGCCAGTTCAAGCAGCCGCTGCTCGAGTTCTCCGGTTCCTGCGCCGGCTGCGCCGAGACGGCCTACGCCCGCCTGGTGACCCAGGTCTGCGGCGACCGCATGTTCATCTCCAACGCCACCGGCTGCTCCTCCATCTGGGGCAACCCGGCCGCGACCTCCCCGTTCTGCACGGACAAGAACGGCCACGGCCCGGCATGGAACAACTCCCTGTTCGAGGACAACGCCGAGCACGGTCTTGGACTCGAGCTCGGCTACAAGGCCGTCCAGGGCAAGCTCGTCGCCCAGACCGAGGAGCTCATGGTTTCCGACTGCGCCACCGATGAGCTGAAGGCCGCCGCCCAGGCTTGGATCGACGCCCGTGACGACGCCGAGGCTTCCAAGACCACGGCTGCCGCCTACATCGAGCAGCTCGAGGCCTGTGGTTGCGACAAGGCCAAGGCGATCTTGGCCGACAAGGCATACCTCACCAAGAAGTCCTTCTGGATCTTCGGCGGCGACGGTTGGGCCTACGACATCGGCTTCGGCGGTCTGGACCACGTCCTGGCCTCCGGCAACAACGTCAACGTCTTCGTGTTCGACACCGAGGTGTACTCCAACACCGGTGGTCAGGCTTCCAAGGCATCGAACCTGGGCCAGGTCGCCCAGTTCGCCGCCGCGGGCAAGAACATCAAGAAGAAGAGCCTTGCCGAGATCGCGATGAGCTACGGCTACGTGTACGTGGCGCAGGTCGCCATGGGCGCCAACCCGGCCCAGACCCTCAAGGCCATCCACGAGGCCGAGGCCTACGACGGCCCGTCCATCATCATCGGCTACAGCCCCTGCGAGATGCACTCCATCAAGAAGGGCGGCATGCAGAATTGCCAGGCCGAGATGAAGAAGGCCGTGGAGTGCGGGTACTGGAACCTGTTCCGCTACAACCCGGCGGCACCCGAGGGCAAGAAATTCTCCCTCGACTCCAAGGAGCCGGCCGGCGGCTACCAGGAGTTCCTCATGAATGAGGCCCGCTATGCGAGCCTGACGGCCGCGTTCCCCGAGCGCGCCGAGGAGCTCTTCGCCGCCAACGAGGCGGCCGCCATGGATCGCTACAAGCACCTCGTCAAGCTCAAGACGCTGTACAACGAGTAGCGAAAACACCTGAGTGCGCGTCTCGGTCCAGATGGGGTCGGGACGCAGATGGGCGCCGCCCGCGGTCATGTGCCGTGGGCGGCGCTTGCATGCCGGGGCGTTTTTTGACTTCAGGCCATGACGGTGCGGGAGTGCTCCGCCATCCATTCGATCGCCTGATCGTAGATACGGCCTCCCGTGGGATCGGCCGTGTCTCGGTCGAAATCGTGGGGAAGGTTGTACACGGGCCTCATGACCGCACAGGGGGCCGTGCGGGAAAGAACCTTGGGCAGGCGGAACGGCACGTCCTCATCGGTGCTGCTGGCCGTGATGAACAGCGGGGGGAGTGCAGCCACATCCCGCTCGTCGAGGGACCAGGCCTCGGGGACGTTTGGCCCGCCCGGATCGGCGAGCCCCAAAAGATCCAGCCAGGCCCCCTCGTGCTGCCGCGCATGGACGTACAGTGCAAAGCGCGCGGACTTTGGCCCCGAGGTGACAATGGCCCCATCGGTTCTCGCGATCCTATCCACCTGCGTGCGCGGGATGTCCGGAAGGGCCGTGTAGACCCTTGCGGGTCGGGAGAAGGCGCTATCCGCGAGCGTATGGTAGCCGTAGTAGTCCACAATCCCCAGGGGAGCGGGCAGGAGTCCGGACGCCCGCCGGCCAATCTCACGCGCGAGCAGGAGGGACAGGTACGCGCCAGAGGAACGGCCGAATAGGAAATATCCCCTGTATTCGCCTGCGATCACCTTTTCCGCCACGGTGTCCCGCCATACCCCAAATGCCGCATCGACGATGGCCGGAAGGGGAGACTCGGGGGCCAGGGGGTAGTCGGCGCAGATGAGCGTATAGCCGCCACTGGTCAACCGATCGACGTAGGTTTGCGGGGGGTCGTCACGCTCCCCAGATAGCAGCCCCCCGCCGTGGAAGTAAAGTACGGCGATGCGTCGGTCGTTCTCGATGCGCGGCCGATGGATGGTGACGAGCCCCTCGATATCCATGCGTCCTCCTTCGTGTCTCTTTGGGCGGGTTAGACCTCTCCGCCCAGCGCCATGATCTTGCTGGTGAATATCACCTGTAGAAAGTCATCGGGATTTTTGACGTCTACGCCATAGGATTGGCGTGCCCGGTCGACGCGATAACGCACCGTCTTGGGATGGACGAAGAGATCTCGACCCGTCTTCGAGAAATCCATGCCGTTTTCGCAGAAGGTCACAAGCGTGGTGAACAGCTCGGGCTGTTTTTCGGACAGCTCCACAACGCGCGGGTCCATGTACTCGGTGAGCTGAGAAAGATCTGAGGCGGCGAGCAACAGCTTGTAGGCCCCCAGGTCTTCGAAGCGGACGGCCCGGTCGGCGTGGGTCGGCCCGTCGAACAGGCGCGCGACGTTGAGCACCTCGGTGTTGGCCTGTGCGAACCCATGCTTGTCGACGATGGAGCTGAGGGTGACGAGATGCGTGAACAGGGGGAGCGTCGAGGAAGCGTGCAGATTTTCGAGCGCGCTTTGGATGAGGTCGAGGTCGAACCGCGTGAACGGGCTGCGGAAGTTGTGCAGGAACACGATGCGATCGTTGTTGATGAAATAGACGATCCCGGGATAGGCACTTCGAATCCGGCGACGAATCGCCTGTTGCAGCTCGTCGAGCCGATCGACATCGGTGCTATCCGACAGGCTGACGCGTACGTAGAGCACTTCGTAGAAGGGGTACTCGTCGATCCCCAGTACGGTGAGCATGGAATCCAGTCGCTCCTCCGACCCGCAACGGTCGAGCAGCAGATCGTGCACGGCGTTGTTGTTTTGGATGAACAGTTTTTGCTTGATCGCGTTTTGCTCCAAGATCTTCATTTGGATCAAGCCCACGATGTTCTCGATGGTCATGACGTCGAGGGCCGTCAGTTGTACGTCTGATTCGTGGACGAGCAGGTAGTAGTCGATCCCGTCGGAACTGGGGATCCTCACGGCGAGCGCCTTTTGGCTGCGATCTCGATTCCTTGGCGTCGCGTCCGTGGAATCTTCTCGCGGGTGCTCGTCGGCGGGATTCTCACCGGCAGAGGAGGGGTCGCCGAAGTAGAGGGTCGCATCGAAGTAGGCGTGCGTCTGCAGGGCGCTCGGCTCCCTGCGCGTAAACGAGTACGCGTTGAATTTCAGGAGCGAGGGATCGGTGCCCAGGCGTCGGTCGCGCGTGGTGTCGAGGTAGCTCACGTCCATGCGCAGCGTGTTTTTGAGGGTGTTGAGGATATAGGGGATCGAGGGCTGTTTGAGGGCGAGCGCCATCGTGTGCCGGTGCGCGTCGTAAAAGCGGTTGAGCAGGGTGAGGTTGGAGTCGAGCACGTGGCCGAGCACATCGAGCATGATGGCCTCGTATTTGACCGTGGGGCTGAGCTTGATGAGCGGCACCCCGAAATCCTCGCACAGCTCGATCACGTTGTCGGGCGCGTTGGGCCATAGGCGGGCGGGCTTGAAGGCCATCGCGGCGATCCCCAAGGTGCTCATGGTGTGGAAGAAGCGGGCCATATCGGCATCTGAGAACTCCTGCAGGGCGAAGAAGCTCGTGATGATGAGCTGCCCGCGCCTGCCCCAGTTCTCGATATCGGCGGCCTCGAGAACCATGGCGCTCGACAGCTCGTTGCCGAGCCCCGCGGCTCCGGCTATGACCTCCGCATCGGCGAAGGACGGCAATAGCAAGGCTTCGCGTACGTTCATCTCACTCCTTCATCGTCAATCAGCTTATCGGTATCCTGTTTCATCCACATTTTCCAAAAGGTTAAAAATATCGAGAAAAACTTATCCGATTAGGAAATGTATTCATGAATACCACATGTTTCAATCTCCTGTAGCGCGAGCATGCCCGCATCCCGGGAAAGCGGGTCGTGCGTACGGCGCGGCTGATCCTTGCGATGGCGCAACGAACGATGAGGAGGAAGCAATGCTGAAAACCGTGGTCAAGCAAAACTCCTATCAGGATTCCATCAACCTGATGCTGCTGACCAACAAGATCAATACGCTCGATGGTGTCGTCCAGAGCCAGATCATGATGGGCACCGATGCGAATAAGGACATCTATCGGGCTGCCGGCCTGTTGACGCCCGAGGCGGAGGCCGCCGCCCCCAGCGATATGGTCATCGTCGTCGAGACCGAGGACGAGGGCGTCATGGAGACCGTCTTGGTTGAGACCGAGACCTTCTTGTCCGACCTTTCGACGAAGAAGGAGGAAGCTGGGGCTCCCGCCGAGGCGACGAGCTGGGAAGAGGCCATGGCCATGTTGCCCGACGCGAACATGGCGCTGTTCTCCATCCCCGGCGAGTATGCGGCTCCTGAACTCGAGCGGGCCCTCGACCTGGGTCTGAACGTCTTCTCCTTTACCGACAACGTCCCCTTGGAGGATGAGGTCCGCCTCAAGCAGAAGGCTCATGAGAAGGGGCTGCTCTTCATGGGCCCCGACTGCGGCACCGGTGTGGTCTCATCCGTTCCCATCGCCTTCACCAACGTCATCAACCCGGGCAACATCGGCATCGTGGGCGCTTCGGGCACCGGTATCCAGGAAGTCACCTGCATGATCGACCGCCTGGGCGGCGGCTGTGTTCATGCTATAGGGACCGGCGGCCGCGATCTCAACGAGAAGGTCGGCGCCGTGACGGTCAAAGACGCAATCGTCGCCCTCGAGCATCATGACCCCACCGACGTCATATGCGTCATTTCCAAACCGCCGGCGCCCGCCGTCCGCGATGAGGTCGTTGATTTGCTGGAGAAATGCGGCAAGCCGGTCGTCGCCATCTTCATCGGTGAAAAGCCCGAGGCTCATCTTGGGAAGGTGCATCTTGCCCATACCCTCGAGGAGGCGGCTCGCATCGCCGTCGATTTGGCGAACGGTGAGGCCGTCAAGAAGAACTACCTCGAGCCCCTCGACGTCGAGGTGCGGTCCCCGCTTCCCAAGGACAAGACCGTGATCGGACTGTATTCCGGCGGGACGCTCGCCGGGGAGGCCGCGATGATGGTCACCGAGGCGCTCGAGCTCGGCTCCATCATCAAGGAAGACGGCTACATGCTGCGTCATGACGGCTACGATGTCATCGACCTCGGCGACGACGTGTACACGCAGGGACGCCCGCACCCCATGATCGACCCCGAGGTCCGCATCCGCATGATGCGCGACTATGCCGCCAAGGACACCACGGGCGTCATCCTCTTCGACTGCGTCTTGGGTTACGGTTGCCACCCCGACATGGCCGCCGAGCTCGCTCCGGTCATTGCCGAGTGCACCGAGCTCGCCCGCTCCGAGGGGCGCGAGGTCCGATTCGTGGGCACCGTCGTGGGCACCCATCAGGACCCTCAGGACTACGATCGCTCCGTCAAGCTGCTCGAAGAGGCGGGTGCCATCATGGAGCCCAGCAATGCCATGGCCGTCCGCGCCGCGCTGGCCTTCAAGGGGATCGAGTTCACCGAGGCCGACCGCGGCGTCGTTCCTTATGAAGTCAAAGACGCGAGTCCGTTGCCCGAGCCCTCCGAGGCCGTCATGGAGCTTCTCACCGGTAAGCCGCGCGTCATCAACGTCGGCGTCGAGAGTTTCAACGACCCGCTGCGCGCATATGGCGCCGAGAGCGTCCAGTACACCTGGAAGCCGAAGGCCGGCGGCAATAAGCGCATGATCCACCTGCTCGGCGAGCTCGAGAAAGTCGAGGGCATCGACGAGGCGAATGCGCGCATCTGCGAGCGATTCAAGGAGTCGCAGCCCGTGCTGGTCGACGTCGTCCCGGCCAAGACCGTCATCCCCGAGCTCAATCGCGCCCAGAAGACCCTGCTCCATGCCGGTCCCCCGATTTGCTGGGAGAACATGCAGGGGCCGATGAGGGGCTCGTGCATAGGCGCTGCGCTCTTTGAGGGCTGGGCGGAGACCGAGGACGAGGCCGTGGCCATGCTTTCCTCGGGCGAGGTCGAGTTCATCCCCTGCCATCACTGCCACGCCGTCGGCCCTATGGGCGGCATCACCTCGGCGAACATGGCCGTGCTTGTGGTCCGCAACCTCGCCGACGACACCGTGGCCTACTGCACCATGAACGAGGGCATCGGCAAGGTTCTTCGATTTGGCGCCTACAGCCAGGAGGTCGTCGACCGCCTGCATTGGATGGCCGACGAGCTCGGACCGGTACTCGCCAAGGCGCTTAAGCTCTCCGACGGTGGCATCAACTTGAACGTCCTGATGGCCCGCGCCATCACTCAAGGCGATGAGTTCCACCAGCGGAACATGGCCGCGACCCTCAACTTCCTCAAGGAGGTCGCCCCGCTCATCGTCAAGACCGATGCGAGCGAGGACGCCAAGCAGCGGGTCATCCAGTTCCTGGCGGATACCGACCAGTTCTTCCTGAACGTGATGATGGCCACCGGCAAGTCTATCGTCGACTACGCCCGCAAGGATGTGGAGGGGTGCGTGGTCTCGACCATGACCCGCAACGGCTATGAGTTTGGCGTGCGCGTCTCCGGCCTCGGCGATGAGTGGTTCGTCGCCCCGGTGAACACCCCGGTCGGTCTTTACTTCACCGGGTTCAGCGCCGAGGACGGATGCCCGGATAACGGTGACTCCGCGATTTGCGAGACGGTCGGCGTTGGAGGCATGGCCATGGTGGCGGCACCCGGTGTCACCCGATTCGTCGGCGCCGGCGGCTTTGAGGACGCTCTCAACATTTCCAACGAGATGGAGAAGATCTGCGTCACCCACAACCCCAATTGGGCCATTCCGACATGGGACTTCAAGGGCGCTTGCCTGGGCATCGACATCCGCAAGGTGGTGGAGACCGGTATCACCCCGATTATCAACACCGGCATCGCGCACAAGGAGGCTGGCATCGGCCAGGTCGGCGCCGGTACCGTCCGCGCTCCGCTCGCCTGCTTCGAGAAGGCTCTCGAGGCATACTGCGCCAAGCTCGGCATCGAGTAGGCGGCGAGACGGCATATGAAGTTGGACGCCCTCTCCATCAGCGGTTACGCCGTTCGCGATCTGAATCTGGACGTGGCGACGGGACATGTTCACAGCGTGTTTCGCACGAGCCTGAACGTCGGGTTCAACGGGTCTTTGCTGCATATCGGCTCAGCCGAATCACCCCTTTCCTGCCTGGGGTTGACGGTCGAGCCGGAGGGGGCGTCTCGGCTTGGCTCGCTCGTGGAGCCCGGGAGCCTCGCCGGTCTTCGCAACGGGGTCCTTCGCCTATACGGCCGGGCCGATGTCGTCGAGATCGACCTGGGCAATGCCGAGGTCCGCGACATGGCGGTGCCCGCCCCGTGTCCGGAGCGCCTCGAGGGCATGGACGTCGTGGTATCGGGCTGCCTGCCCACGTGGGACCTCCCCGCCCGTATCGGACTGTCCTGGGATTCCCGCGCCAGTCGGTCGCTCGTCGACCTCGCGCGCTTCTCGGCGGTCTCACGGGCGATGTGGGGGCAGGGCGAAGGGGGGTTTCCCGTTCCGGCCGAGCGCGTGGAGGCGGCGCGCCGCGGTATGTGCAGCTCGGTCGATTACCTGCTGGGTCGGGGACTGGGACTCACCCCGTCCGGGGACGATATCCTCACGGGCTTCGGGACCGGCTTGCGATACCTGCACGCAGATCGCTCCCGGTCATTGACGGAGCGGTTTTTCGAGGAGGTCTCGCGTCTGGCCCCGGGCAGGACCACGGCGGTGAGCGAGGCGTATCTGCGGGCCATGTGCGACGGGTGCGCGAACGAGGATTACATCGCTCTCACCCATGCGCTTGAATCATTCGACCGCGCGGCGATTGGCTCGGCGGTGGATCGGGTCCTTTCCGTCGGGCACACCTCCGGGGCCGATAGCCTTCTGGGGTTCTCGGCAGCGTTTTGTTGTTTGGTATAAACCCTGGTCCCCGGTGGACCGGTAAAAGAGAGAAAGGTAAGACATGGCAGAAGCAAAGAAGAAAAAGGTGGATATCACCGTCCTGCTGCTGCTCTCGATGCTGGCTGCGGTTATAGCGGGCCTCATCGGCGGCGAGGCGATGTCCCAGATCCAGTTCATCGGCGACATCTTCTTCCGCCTGATCCAGATGTGCATTCCCATCTTCGTCATGGCGACCGTCATCAAGTCCGTCGGCGGCCTCACGCCGCAAACGCTCTCGGGCATCGGCCTCAAGGGCGTCATCATCTTCATCGTGTCCTCCGGCATCGCCGCCGCCCTCGGCATTTTCCTGGGGGTCGTGTTCAAGCCCGGTGCCGGAGCCGGCACCGAGGCGGTTATGGCCAATGCCAATTTCGAGGGCGAGGCCACTGCGATGATGAGCATTCAAGATACGCTGACCAGTTTTTTCGGCAACAACATCGTCGCCTCGCTGTCCAACGGCTCCATGATCCAGATCATCATCTTCGCCGTCGCCCTCGGCTTGGTGATCAGCTTCTGGCGTCATGAGCACAACGGCGAGTGCATGGTGTACGACTTGCTCTGCGAGACCTCCGACCTCCTGCTGAACATCATCCGCGCCGTCATGAACTTCGCGCCCATCGGGATCTTCTGCTACGTCTCCTCCATGGTCGGATCCATGGGCATGGACGTGCTGCTGCCGCTGGGCAAGTACTTCATGGTCATGGTCCTCGGAATGCTCATCATGTTCGCCGCCTACTTCGTGGTGTGCGGCCTGTATTGCCGGGTCAGCCCGGTGAAGCTCGCCATCAAGATGACCCGCAGCCTCGTTACCGGTTTCACCACCATCTCCTCCGCCGTCACGCTGCCCACCGCCATGGAGGACTCCAAGAAGAAGATCGGCATCCGCCCCGACGTCGTCGACGTTCTTTTGCCCCTCGGCGTCCCGCTGAACTCCAACGGCGTGGCTATCCACATGACTGTCGACGCCCTGTGCATCGCTCAGCTCTACGGTATCGAGTTCGGTCCGTCCGAGCTCCTCACCTGCTGGGTCATCTGCACCATGATCTCCTTTGTGAACGCCGCGACCCCGGGTGCCTCCCTGGTGTCCCTCACCATGATGGTCCCCGCCCTCGGTCTTCCCATCTCCTCCATCGGCATCTTCGGCGGCCTCGAGTACCCGACCGGCGCTTGCCGCACCCCGCTCAACGTCGGCGGTGATATCTTCGCCGCCATGCTCGTGGCCGGCCCCGACGGCATCGACCACGACGTCTTCGATGGGAAGAAGGAGTACGCCGAAGCGGCATAGGCCGCGCCCGGATCCATGTTTCGTCGTGACGGGGCGCGCGACCGCGTTGCGCCGCCCCGCCGCTGCATCGCCCGTCGCGATGCGTGAGCTTGGTCCCCACTCGGACCTAAAAGCCTCATCGTCCGTCGTTGTGGGCGGGCGGCCTCGCGCCCAAGGCGTCGCGGGGTGCGACTACCCGATGAGGGGAAGAGTGGTTCCCCGAGGAGTGCGTGATTCGAATGAATTCAACCGCTGTCAAGAAACGCAAGTACAGTCCCACCATCGCCATGATCGTCGCCATGGTGCTCGGCATCGCCTCCGGTCTCGTCTTCGGCCCCAGGATGGGTGACATCAAATTCGTCGGCGACGTGTTCTTCCGTTTGATTCAGATGGGCATCGTCCCATTCGTGATGTGCCAGATCATCGAGGCGATCGGGGCCTTGTCGTTCAGGCAGCTGGGCAGCATCGGCCTCAAGGCCATCGCCCTGTTCCTCGGCTCGTCGCTTCTGGCATCGGCCTTCGGCATCCTCACGGCCTTGGTGGTGAATCCCGGTGCGGGCTTGTCCGGGACGGCTCTCGTGCAGAACGCGACGACCGACCTCCAGGCGACTTCCATGACGCTGCAAGAGACCGTCCTGGGCTTCTTCCCGAGCAACATCATCGGCTCGATCGCCTCGGGCTCCATGGTTCCCTGTATTGTCTTCGCCGTCTTCTTTGGCGTGGGAATCGTGGTCGTGCACGAGGCCAACGGAGTTCAGCCCGTGTTCTACCGTTGGGTGCAGGAGCTCAACCAGATTTTGCTGGCCATCATCCGGATCGTGATGAATATGGCCCCCATAGGCATCTTCGCCTACGTGTCCGCGTCCATAGGGTCGCTCGGCTTCGACATCCTCCTGCCCATAGGAAAGTACATCGTAGCCCTTGCCGCCGGTACCGCGATTTTCACCGTCGGCTGGTTTGTCGTCATCGCCGTCACCTGCAAGATGTCCATCGTGCGCCTCGCGCACAAGATGTTTCGCATGACCGTCATGGCGGCCTCGACCATCTCCTCGGCGGTCACCCTGCCGGTCGAGATGGAGGACGCCAAGAATCGGATCGGTCTCGACCGGGAGGTCGCCAACTTGGTTCTTCCCCTCGGCGTCTCGATCAACTCGAACGGATCGGCCCTGCATATGGCGCTGACGGCGGTCTTCGTATCGCAGATGTACGATATGGAGTTCGCGGGAAGCGCGCTCATCACCGTGTGCTTCATCGCCTGGGCGCTGTCCATGGCAAATGCCGTGGCGCCCGGCGCATCCCTTATCTCGCTCACCATGCTGATCCCCGCCCTCGGCCTGCCTATGGACGCGATTGCCATCCTCGGCGGGTTGGAGTACATCGTGGCCGCCATCCGCACGACGCTGAACGTCAATTCCGACGTGTTCTGCGCCATCCTCGTGGCCAAAAGCGAAGGGGGGATCGATTACGACGTGTTCAACGGCGATGCGTGAGGGCGTCGCCGGCATCTATCGGCAATATGGCATTTATTGGTTTCACGATCAGTTTCATCATCTCGTATCGGGAGGTATCACCCATGCTCGTTTCACGTGAAGAACTCAAGTCCCTCATGAAGAAGAAGTTCATGGCGGCAGGCCTGCACGACGATCACGCCGATGATATGGCGGAGGTGCTCGCCTGGTCGAGCGAGCGCGGCCTGCACAGCCATGGAGAGGTGCGCGTCGAGTATTACACCGAGCGCATCTCCAAAGGCGGTATGACCATCGAGCCCAAGGTCACGTGGGAGCAGACGGGGCCGTGCACCGGTGTCCTGGATGCCGACAACGGCTGCGGCTACCCGTTCGCCATCGAGGGAATGCGCCGTGCCATCGACATGGCGAGGGAGAACGGCATCGGCTTTGTGGGCGTTGCAAACGTCTCCCACACGGGTGCCATCGGCTACTACACCGAGATGGCCGCCAAGGAGGGCATGATCGGCCTCTCCTGCACGCAGTCCGATCCCATGGTCATTCCCTATGGCGGCGCCGAGCCGTTTTACGGTACGAACCCCATGGCCCTGGCCGCCCCGACGTCTGACGGGCGCATCGTGAGCTTTGACATGGCGACCACCGTGCAGGCCTGGGGCAAGATCTTGGACGCCAAGAGCGCCGGCCGTCAGATCCCCGAGGGCTGGGCGGTCGATGAGGAGGGCCTGCCCGTGACTGATCCGCACAAGGTCAACGCGCTCGTGGCGATTGCGGGTCCCAAGGGTTACGGCCTTATGATGATGGTCGATATCCTGTCCGGCGTCCTGCTGGGCGTCCCGGCCGGCAAGCACGTCAGCTCCATGTACCACGATCTCTCCGAGGGGCGCCGCCTGGGCCATCTGAACGTCGTCATCAACCCCGACTTCTTCTGCGGGGGCGATGCCTTCCGTGAGCATATGGCCGAGGTCATCGACGAGCTCAACGCGGTCAAACCGGGTGTCGGGTTCGATAAGGTCTACTGGCCGGGCGAGCGCGCGCAGGGAAGGATCAGGGCCACGAAGGAGGCCGGCGGCATCGAGATCGTGGATGATATTTACGACTACCTGGTCTCGGACGACCTGTATCGTCACAGTTGGGACCACAAGAACCGTTTCGCCGAATAGGCGATCCGGTGGGCGAGCCCGTCGGGCGGGCGCGATGGTCCCTCCCGACGGGCTGTTCCGCGGGCGCGCCCCCGTGCGCGCCACATGCCGGCGGCGAACCCCTTTGCCCCCGAGATTGCGGGCGATATAAAACGCGCGCATATTCGTTGCCGATTTTGTATGAGAATGCATAGATGTACTTAATTGGCAGGAACGGTATACATAGATGTCCCATTCCAAACCCATTGAGCTTTATGGTGATATAGTGCCGCTGTACTTGCGATATAACGTTTATCGCCAATTATCGTCCGTTCACCAAGACAGTCGAAAACATTGTTAACCGGCTGCGCTTGGGAGGGTATATTGCATAAAGTACGTCAGCTGGTGAATATTTGCTACCAGCAAAACGAGAAGAAAGAGGCAGTTATGTCCAAGCCCCTTGGCAAGCCCGACCGCATCGTCGTCGCCCTCGGCGGCAATGCCCTCGGCAACACCCCCGAAGAGCAGATCGAGAAGGTCGGCCACGCCGCCCACGCGCTGCTCGGCCTCATCGAGCAGGGTAACGAGATCATCATCACCCACGGCAACGGCCCGCAGGTCGGCATGATCCAGAACGCCTTCGCCGCCGCTCACGACGCCATCGGCACCCCCTCCATGGACCTGCCCGAGTGCGGCGCCATGTCCCAGGGCTACATCGGCTACCACCTGCAGCAGGGCATCGGCCGTGAGATGCACAAGCGCTACAAGCGCTGGCACGCCGCCTCCGTCGTCACCCAGATCGAGGTCGATCCGGACGATCCCGCGTTCGCCAACCCGACCAAGCCGATCGGCCCCTTCTACACCGAGGAGCAGGCCAAGGAGATCATGGCCGAGAACTCCGAGATGACCTTCGTCGAGGACTCCGGCCGTGGCTGGCGTCGCGTCGTGGCCTCCCCGGAGCCCAAGAAGATCGTCGAGGCCGATTCCATCCTCAACCTGCTCGATAACGAGTTCATCGTCATCGCCTGCGGTGGCGGCGGCATCCCCGTCGTCCGCGACTACGAGAACAAGGGCTGCTACAAGGGCGTCGCCGCCGTCATCGACAAGGACATGGGCGGCGAGCTCCTCGCCGAGGATTGCTCCGCCGACGTTCTGTTCCTCCTGACCGCCGTCGAGCACGTCGCCATCAACTTTGGCAAGCCCGATCAGCAGGAGCTCGAGGAGCTCACCGCCGATGAGGCCGAGAAGCTCGCCGACGAGGGTCAGTTCGGCAAGGGCTCCATGGAGCCCAAGGTTCGCGCCGCCATCAAGTTCGCGCGCTCCCGCAAGGGCCGCACCTGCATCATCGGCGCCCTGGACAAGGCCGCCGAGACCATGGCCGGCCTCTCCGGCACCCGCATCGTCGGTTAGTGACCTATGTCGCCGCGCGCCCGGCTGCCACTTTGGGTCGGCCGGGCGCCCGATGGTAGCCGCCGCCTCGTGTGGTCGCTGCGTCGTGCGTGGCGTTTACAAAGCCTCCCTCTCCCAAGGCGCCCCGGCTTACTGCCCCGGGGCGCCTTCTTGTGCGCGGTTAGACCGAGAAGGCCCAGAGCGCATCGATTTGCGGAAGAACCTGGTTGATGGGCCAGCGCTTTGCACTGTTATAGGGACTGTTGGGGTCGTGGAGCTCGAGCATGCCACGGCTGTCTATGCCCGTTATGACCAGGAAGTGCCCGATCGTGGTGAAGTCCCCGGGAGCGAGGCAGCAGATGATCGGCATGCCGGCATCCAGCGTGGATGCGATTTTTGCGCGCGAAGGGGTCACGGGAGTCGATTTTAATCCGATGGCGGCCGCGCCGTCGGTCATGAAGCGCCACTCGGTCGCACCGGTGGGCGCGAAGTTGTGCTCATCGGCAAACGAGGCCATGGCGGCCGGGTCGAGATCGGTCTTGCCTGTGAGGTATACGTAGACCATGGAAAGGCTCGTGGGGCCGCAGCCGGCGATGTGTATGTTGCTGCCGGCGTAGGGCTTGTCCGCCCAGAGTGGATCGGTTTGATAGAGGTGTGGCATCGTTCCCGCGGTCCACTGCGACCGTGGCGTGGAGACGGGGAAGGTGGTGGGGCCGAGTTTGAATGGGTCGACCTTTTGCTTGGCAAGGCGCTCCTGCTCTTTCTCCGCCTCGATGCGTGCGGTCTCCTCCGCCTTGTCGCGCTGGATTTTGGCATTGATGCCAAGGCCCCCGGCGCCAATTACCACGATGGCCAGGAGCACGGCGATCCCACGTGGGCTGAACAGCACGGATTGCCAGGTGGGACGCGAGAAGATGCGATTGGAGCCGCGACCTCCGCGCAAGGGCCCGCCCACGTATCCCGCGCGTGGGCCGCGCCCGCCGTTTGAGCGGTGTCGCGAAGGGGTGTGGGCATAGCTTCCGTTGAGGGGGCGCCGCCGCCCGGTCCCGCGGGGGGACTGGCCTTGCGGGCGGGGCCCCGAGGAGGGCC
>JAHHSP010000130.1 GCA_020025115.1 Collinsella sp.
CTCGCCACGGTGCGGCCCATGGCCCGCCAGCGCGTCATGCGCCCGCCCGTGGGGACGTAGGCGTCAAGTACCCCCTGGAAGTGCGCGGGGTCGGCGCCCAGGGCGCAGGCGGCGGTGCAGGAGGCCAAGATGTTGTACACCATGTACAGGCCGTTGTAGGCGGTGGAGAGGGCGAGGTCGCGCACAGGGTCGGTTTTGCGACCCGGTAGATGCAGGGAGAACGAATAACCGTCCCCGGAGAGGGAGACATCGTGGGCCCACGCCTCGAGCTCGGGGCGCTCCCAGCCGCATGCGGGGCAGCGGTAGGCGCCGAGTTGGCCATATTGCAGGTATTCGTATTCGAGCGCCGTGTTGCATTTGGCGCAGAAGCGAGACTCGGCCATACGCGATGTCTCGGTCCCTGTGGCTCCCTGGATGCCGAAGGCCACGCGCGGGTTGGGCACGCGGTCGGCGATGGCGGTGCACAGGGGGTCGTCGGCGTTGAAGATGAGGACGGTCTCGGGTGAGGAGGCCAGGGCACCGGCGATCGCGTCTTGCGTGTGGTCGATCTCGCCGTAACGGTCAAGCTGGTCGCGGAACAGGTTGAGTAGCACGAAATGAGTGGGCTTGAGGCGCGGGAGCACGCGGACCGTGTAGAGTTCGTCGCATTCGAACACGCCCACGCGCACGGTGCCCGCGGTGCGGCGGCGTTCGGAGTTCGCCTCCAGCAACGCGCCGGTGATGCCGGTCTCCATGTTGTTGCCCGCGTGGTTGCACACGCAGGTGAGACCGCTCGCGCTCACGGCGTCGGCGATGAGGTTGGTCGTGGTGGTCTTGCCGTTGGTGCCGGTGACGACGACGCTCGCGTCGAGCAGCTCGGCGAGGTGGGCGATGAGCTCGGGGTCGATCGCCAGGCCGATTTTGCCGGGCAGGGCGCCGCCGCTGCGGTGCAGGACGGAGCGGAGGCCCCAGCGGGCGATGCCGGCGGCCGTGGTGGCGATGTTCGAGGTGATGCTCATGGAAGCTCCTGTCGTGAGATGCCTATCGCTGGTTGGCGGCGGCATAGCGGGCGCGGCTGCGCTGCTCGGGTGTCATGCGGCTGCGCGGGGAGTAGATGACGTTGGTGCGGCAGTATTCGACGCACAGGTCGCATCCCGCACAGGCGTCGCGGTCGATGCGGAACACCGGCGGCGCGAACGTGATGGCGGGGCAGCCGGTGATTTGCCGGCAGCGATGACAGCACGCGCAGGCGTACTGGTCGATCTCGACGGGCTCGGCTTGAAACTCGCCGTACTGCAGCTGGGCGCAGGGCGAGGCGAACACGACGGCGTGGACGCCGGGCCATGCGAGGGCCCCGTGCAGCACATCGGAGCTCTTCTGGCTATCGAAGGGATCGACGATCGCCGCTTCGTCGCATCCGAGATCGAGGGCTCGCGCGGCGAGCGCCTCGAGGGCGTCGACCGTGATGAACTCCCGGCTCGAGGCGAGTACGGCAAGGATGACGACGCGTCCCTCGGCGGGTAGCGCGCACAGCGTCTCGGAGGCGTTCTCGGCGGCAAGGTCGGTATCGGGGATGAAGTGGATGACCGCCTCGCACGCCGGTTCCTCCGCCGTGCCGTCCGTCGGCACCGCGAACTTGTAGCGGTCGAGCAGCGCTTCCTCGCCGCCGGGGCAGACGGTGGCGGCCGGGTGCATGGCCCCGACGTTCGAGCAGCCTGCGTTTCCGCAGATGATGCGCCCGCGCCTGCGACCCAGGGCCTCCTTGCAGGCGATGTAGGCGGCGCGGTGCGGACAGCCGGGGCAGGACACGCCGGACAGGGTCCGCTTCCCCTCGCTCATCTTATGCCACCTCGCCGGCGTGGGGCTCGCGGCTCAGCAATTCCAGTTCGAAGGTGAGCGTGCGACCGGCCATGGGGTGGTTGAAGTCGAACAGCGTGTCGCCGTCGTCGGCCACGCGGATCACGCGGGCGAGACTCTGATAGCCCTCGTCGTTCATGAGGTAGATGAGCTGGCCCGGGATGAGGTCCTCATAGTTGGGGATCTCGATGGTGGGCATCGTGTAGAGCAGGTGCGGATCGCGCTCCCCGTAGGCGTCTTTGGGCTCGAGGCGCACGGTCTTCTTCTCACCTGGCTCCATGTCGAGCACGGCGGCCTCGAATCCGGGCAAGACCTCGCGGTTGCCCTCCACATAGGTGAGAGGGGCGCGGTCGATGGTGGTGTCGAACACCTCGCCGTCCTCGAAGGAACCGGTGTAGTGCACCGTCACGCGATGTTTGGGGGGAAAGCCGGGCACGGGGGTCCTTTCAGGGTCGATGGTCACGAAGCAAGCCTATCATGTGCGCGCGATCTAAAACCCGTATCGGCGGGCAAAGTCGTCGGCCGCGGTTTTTACGCCGTCGACGCCCTCCGCCCACAGGGTGAAGTCGGGCGTGTCGGCGATGATGCCGTCGGCCTCCCACACCGCCTGATGGGAGAGGTCCCATGCTTCGCGCGCGGGCGGCCGGACGGGCAGGTACGGGTCGTGGTAGGTGGGGTTCAGCAGGAAGAACGCCCCGCCTTCGCAGCGCGCGGCGAAATCCCTGAGGGCCCGGCGCGCGCTGCGGGTCTGACCGAGCTTGTAAAGCAGCAGCGTGCGTCCGAGGCCGAACCAGGGAAGCTCCTCGATGTCCGGGCCCGCCTCCTGTACGGCCTGAAAGAACGCGTCCTCGTCCTCCAGACGCGCGAGGGCGAGCAGCAGCGTGCCCACGGCGTAGTTGGGAAAGCCCTTTGCGCGCATGACGGCTCGGGCATAGCGGACGGCCGGACGATAGCGAGCGGTGAAGATGGATCCCTGGGCGAGCGCTTCAAGGATGTGGAGCCAGCCGATCAGGTCGGGGTCGGAGGAGGTGAGTTCGGCGGCGCTCGTGCCGTCCGTCAACGCCTCGGGACTCCAGAGGCCGTCGATGCCCGGGTCGAAGCCGGGGCGCGTCGCGATGAGCATCTCGCGCGCCTCGCGCTCGAGCTCGAGCATGTCCGAGAGGCAGGTGTCCAGGGGGACTTCGGCGAGTTGGATGGAGACGAGCCGAGCGTCCAGGCAAGTGGCGTCTCCGGCGATGATATGGGCGAGCTGCTCGCGTGCTCGGGCGAACAGCTCGCCGCGGCCATGCTCAAATTCGTCGGCGGGGAGGCCGTCCATGCGGAAGAGCCCGTCGGCGAGCTCTCCGTGCACGCGGGTGTAGGAGAGCAGCGCCTGCGCATGCGCGCTTGCGGCGTAGCGCGCGGGATCGGCGGCGATTTGCTCGCGCACGAGCTTGCGAGCCCCCTCCGTCAAACCGGGGTGCTCTTGGGTATAGAGGCGTTCCAGATATGCGGGAACATAGGTGCGTGGATCCATCAGTGCGTACCTCCGCTCGTCCCGCCGCCCCCGACCTGGTCGATCATGGCGCGATCTTGGTCGGTGAGCGCGGCTTGCACCAGCTTGTGTTCGGCGATCCAGATGGCGAAGCTGGCGGCGTCGGGCGTGCCCATGCCCTCTTGGAGCAGGGGCGTCGCTTCCGAGAGGGCGAGTATCAGTTCGTCATCGCTGCCGGGTTGCACGTGCACGCGCGAGAACACGCCGTCGGGAAACTCGGCTTGGAAGTAGAGCGCTTGGGCGGGATGGGGATAGGAGCGCATGAGGGCCTGCAGCAGCACGGTGGCTCGGTCGAAGTCAAAGGCCCGGTAGGCGAGGCTCATCTCGGCGATGAGGGACCATGCGTCGAGGCGACGGTTGCCGAGACCGCCGGAGAGGGAGGGGGCGCGGTCCTGGT
>JAHHSP010000131.1 GCA_020025115.1 Collinsella sp.
ACCATGGGGTTCACGACCGGCATCGAGAACTATTCGCGCCATTTGGACGGCCGCAAACCGGGCGAGCCCCCGTTTACGCTCATAGATTACTTTCCCAAGGATATGCTGTGCATCATCGATGAGAGTCACGTCACGGTGCCGCAGATTCGCGGCATGCACGAGGGCGATCGCTCTCGCAAGGTGACGCTTGTGGAGCACGGGTTCCGCCTGCCCTCCGCGCTCGACAATCGCCCGTTGCGCTATGACGAATTCGAGGCCCGTATCCCGCAGTTCATCTACGTGAGCGCCACGCCGGGTGACTATGAGCTGCGCGTGAGTCAGAACAACGTGGAGCAGATCATTCGCCCGACGGGCCTGCTCGATCCCAAAATCGACGTACGGCCGGTGCGCGGGCAAATTGATGATTTGATCGATGAGATTCGCGAGCGCGTGGCACGTCATGAGCGCGTGTTGGTCACCACGCTGACGAAGCGAATGGCGGAAGACTTGACCGATCACCTTCTCGACGCCGGCATCCGCGTCAATTACATGCACTCGGATACGGCCACCATGGATCGAGTCGAAATTTTGCGCAGCCTTCGCCAGGGCAAGATCGATGTGCTGGTGGGAATCAACTTGCTACGTGAGGGCCTCGATCTTCCCGAGGTGTCGCTCGTCGCGATCCTCGATGCCGATAAAGAGGGCTTTTTGCGCAATCGACGTTCGCTCATCCAGACGATCGGCCGCGCGGCGCGAAATGCCGAGGGCGAGGTCGTCATGTACGCCGATTCGATTACCGATTCGATGCGTGAGGCGATTGACGAGACGAATCGCCGTCGCGCGATCCAGACGGCGTATAACGAGGAGCACGGCATCAAGCCCCAAACGGTCCGACGTTCCATCAACGACATCTCGAGCTTCATTGCCGAGGCCGAGGAGAATGTGGGGAAGAAAGACCGGAGTCGCGGCGACACGCTGGGACATGGAGCGTTTTTCAGCCCCGCCGGCGGCGAGGGTGGAGACGATGCGGGGGAGGATGTCGGCGAGCATCTTGCGCGTGACTTTGCCGATCTGCCTGCCGAAGAGCTTGCCCGAGTGATTGAGACCATGGAGGACGACATGAGGGCGGCGTCGGAGGCCATGGATTTCGAGGAGGCGGCTCGCCTGCGCGATATCGTCGTTCAGCTGAAGGCAATGGCGGAGGGGACGAGCGAAGACGAGGTGATCGAGGCACTGCGGAAGTCGGCACGCAAGGGGTCCGTTTTCGCATCGGGTCGCAAGCGCACGGGTGCGCGGTTCAAGAAGTAAGTCCGATGCGCTTTGGCCGGCGTCTGCCCATGGCTCCAATCATATCGACGGGCGGATCATTGTCGGCGAGGGTCTGCCGAAAAAGCCTGCGCGCAACACGGCCCGCCTCCCTGCCGAGGGAAGCGGGCCGATTCTTCTGAGGCGAGTTGGTGTTGGCGGTGATACTTCCAGCTGGGAGCGCGGGTTATCGGATGTTGGTTTCCCCGGTCGAGGCGATGAGGGACTGGGCGCAGCGGATGCCGTCCGTGGCGGCGCTCATGATGCCGCCGGCATAACCGGCGCCCTCGCCGCAGGGATAGAGGCCGGGCGTGTTCATCGAGATGCAGGTCTGGCGGTCGCGCAGGATGGTGATCGGCGAACTGGAGCGGGATTCGATGGCCGTGAGAACGGCCTCGGGGTCGTTGTAGCCATGAATCTTTCGGTCGAGCAGCGGAATGCCCTCGCGCAGTGCCTTGGTGACGTGCGGTGGCAGGACATCGTCGATGCTGCCCCAGGTGACACCTCGGGGGTAGGTTGGTTCGATGCGGCCGGGGCCCGTGCTGGGGCGCCGGGCGAGGAAATCTCCCACGAGCTGAGCCGGCGCACGGTAATCGCCGCCGCCGAGGCGGAAGGCGGCCTGCTCGCAGGCGCGCTGCAGGCGGATGCCCTCGAGGGGGTCATCTCCCGGGAGGTCGTCGGGCGTGATGTTGACGAGCAGCGCAGCGTTTGCGTTGCGGCCGTCGCGGGCATTCAGGCTGGCCCCATTGGTGACGACCCCGCCCTCCTCGCTCGCGGCCGCCACGACCTCTCCGCCCGGGCACATGCAGAAAGAGAATACGCTGCGATCGTTCGGCAGGTGGGCGACGAGGCTGTACGGCGCGGCGTCGAGCGCGGGGTGACCCGCCGCGGTGCCATATAGGGCGCGGTCGATATCGGCTTGCAGATGTTCGATGCGCACGCCCATGGCGAAGGTCTTGCGCCGGAGCGTGACACCGAGGTCGGCGAGCATCTCGAACACATCGCGGGCAGAATGGCCGCAAGCGAGGATGATGCGAGTGGCTTCGATGGATCCCCCGCCCTCGGGCCCGTCAAAGGCAAGGCCCGAGACGGCTCCCTCGGCATCGAGGAGAAGGTCGGTCACGTGGGTGCGGAAACGTACGGTGCCGCCCAGGCGTTCGATGCGCGCGACCAAGTTCGTGACGACGTCGGGTAGGATGTCCGACCCGATATGGGGTTTGGCGTCCCAGAGGATTTCACGCGGCGCGCCGGCTTCGACGAGCGTCTTGAGGACCAGGCGATGCAAGGGGTTTTTCGTTCCGGTGTTGAGCTTGCCGTCGGAGAAGGTGCCGGCGCCGCCGAGGCCGAACTGGATATTGCTGTCGATATCGAGCGTTCCGGTGGCGTTGAAGCGCCCGACCGCCTCGGTGCGCCGCACCGCATCGTCTCCCCGTTCGAGCAAGATGGGGTGAAGGCCCGCTTCGGCGAGCGCGAGCGCGGCGAAAAGGCCCGCGCACCCCGCCCCGACGACGACGGGGCGGCTCTTGTTCGGACTGCCTTTCACCGGGGCGGGGAAGGAGGGGTCGTCCGCCTCGGCTGGGCGCACGCGCCGGCGGGCTCGGTCGGGGAGGCGGGAAAGAAGGTCCGCCTCATCGACTTCGGGTGCCATGTGCACCAGGGCGCTTAGGGTGAAGTGGACGTTTGATTTCTTACGGGCGTCGATGGACTTGCGCTTCAGTTCGACGCGTTCGATATCCGCGCGGCGGCAGTGGAGGACGTCGAGCGCCTCACGGGTGCATACCCCGATACAGGAGCGCTCGTCACCGCCATCGGCCAGGCGGCAGGGAATCTGGGATATTTCAAGCATGGGGCTCCTCGGTGGGGTCGGATGTGCCATGGCTGCGGGTGGCGGCGCCGGTTCCCGCGCGGACGCCCGTGAGCCAGGCCCAGGCAAGGTTGTAGCCGCCGCAGTCCGCGTCCATGTCGATGGCCTCTCCACAGGCGTAGACGGGCGTTTGCAGAGCGGGGGCGTCTGTGGCGAGGGACCGCACGGCGAGCGTGTCGAGCTCCATGGACGAAAGCGGGATGCCGCCACGTCGTACCTGCGCTTGGGCATGCTCGGTGGTGCCCGTCACATGCAGGGGAATGCGGTGCAGTATCGATGCCGCTCTATCCAGCGGCCGCGCGGAGCCGGCCACACCGGTGCAGACGAGCGCCGCGAGGGGCTGGGCCAGAAGGCCGTCGAACCACCGGGGGTCTCCGTCAAACTCGCCGATCATTTGTGCGCGGTGCGCGAGGAGGCCGGCGAGATCCAGTTCATTCAACTCGGGGAAAAGATCGAGCTCGATCTGGTCGCCCGCCTCGATGCGTCGCGAGAGGTTGAACGCGGCGATGCCTGAGATACCGTAGGGCCGGAAGAGGACCTCGCCCTGCTCGAATGCAATGGCGGCCCCGTCGCGCATCAGGGTGAGCATGC
>JAHHSP010000132.1 GCA_020025115.1 Collinsella sp.
CCATCACCGAGTGGAAGCACATTCATTGCCTGCAGAAATGGCGCATCTTCACGAACCTGTTCACGTTCCCGCTGTTCATGTTCACCTACGTTCCGCTCACCGTGGCGGCCCTGTTCCTCAAGGTCGACTGGGTGCCCACCCCGCATGATGTGAGCGTCACGCTCGATGAGGTGCTCGACGGCGCCAAATAGCGAAGGACCCCACGGCCCGATGATGGGCGGTGGGGTCCTTTGGCCTCAAGCGGGTGCGGATGGGCATCAGGCGTCGCGGTGGCTGCCATGGTGCTCGCCCCATAGCCGGTCTTCTAATTCCTCGAGCTCGCTCGAATGCCCGCCCCGGGAATCGGCACGGGAATCCTCCGAGCGATCGTACAGGTAATGGGCGCTCACGGCGGCCTGTGTGACGAAGAACGTCAGCCAAAGGAGCGCGATGGTCAGGCCGCCCAGGACGCATCCGGTGAGGATGTAGGCGAAGTTCGAGTCGTTTGCCTGATTCGCCGTGGATGCACTGGCGCTTTCGATCACCTGCCGGCGCGGGGCGAGGTCGGCGTCCTCGGGAGCGGACGATGCTATCTTGCTGTAATCAAAAGAGGGTGCTTCCATGGTGTCCTCGCATGCGTTCGTGGTTTTTAACCCATTATACCGATGGCGAAGGAGGTGGCCATGCCCGCACATCCCATGACCGTCCTCGATATGCTCGTACTGCTCGTCCTCGCAGGTGAAATCGGGGCGTCCGCCCTCATAGACGCGCGCGAGCGTCGGTTTCCGCACGGCCTGTCTGCCGCGTTCGCCCTCACCTGCGCCATGTTCGGGGTGCTGCGCGTGGGTCCCGAATGCTTCGCCTGGCATGTCCTGGCGGCTGCTGCGGCCATGGTCTTGCTGCTTGCAACCGAGACCCTTTGGCGCCGTGTACATGGCGGCAGTGCGGGCCTCGGTGGGGGAGATATCAAATTCCTCGCCGCGCTCATGCTGGCGGACCCGTCCTATGCGCTCGCCTCGTTCACCTTGGGGCTGTGTCTGCTCGCTGGCTGCGGCCTGCTTATGCGAAGAGACGCTCTGCCGTTGTTGCCGTTCGCCGCCGCCGGGTGCGCCCTCGTCGCGATCTTCGTCTTGCTCCCGTGGCGCTGAGCCGTGTTATGTCCGCTCGCTGTGCGAACATAAGCGTGTGAAATCGCAAGAGATTGGATGAGCACATGAGCAAGACCGACAGCACCTTATGCGAACGACTGAATTCCATGCCCGACCATCTGTCCAGCGCGCTCGTCTCCCGCATGGAGGGCGATCGCGCACGGGGATGGACGAACCCCTATCGCGCGCTCGACGAGGGCGTGATCCGCCGGGAGGACCGCCCGGCCGACCGCAACAGCATCTGGCGCCCCTCCTACGTGCGCGACACCGAGAAGATCTTGCACCTCCCCGCATACAACCGCTATAACGGCAAGACGCAGGTCTTCAGTTTCCGCAGCAACGACGACCTTTCCCGCCGCGGCTTGCATGTGCAGCTCGTGGCTCGCATCGCGCGCGACATCGGCCGCGCGCTCGGACTCAATTGCGACCTCATCGAGGCGATCGGCCTCGGCCACGACCTCGGCCATACGCCTTTCGGGCACACGGGCGAGGCGTTGCTGAACGATATTAGCGAGGCCAGGACCGGTCGCTCGTTTCTCCATAACGTCCATTCCGTCCGCGTCCTGGACGGGCTCTACGGAAGGAATCTCTCCTTGCAGACCCTCGACGGCGTGCTGTGCCACAACGGCGAGTACGAGCAGCGCGTCTTTGAGCTGTCGGGATTGAGCGGGTTCGATGAGTTCGATCGGATCGTCGACCGGTGCTATGCGAGCGATTTCAACTATGTCAAGACGCTCCGTCCCATGACGCTCGAGGCCTGCGTGGTGCGCATTTCCGACATCATCGCCTATGTCGGGCGCGATCGCCAAGATGCCATGGGCGGCAGGTACAACTCATGGATCTTGTCGCGTGCGTCGATCGACATCGTCGAGCACAGCTATGGCAGGGACCGTATCGAGATGAGCGAGGAGCTCTTCGAGGAGATTCGGCGCGCCAAGCGCGAGAACTATGAGATGATCTACCACTCCGTCGCGATCGAGGAGGAGCGTAAGGATATGATGGCGCGGGCGTTCGGGCTCATGTACGAGCACTTCCTCGGCGACCTCAAGGCGCATGACGAGAGCAGCGCCATCTTCAGGCACCACATCGCGAGGATCGACAAAGCGCTGGCGCATTACGGCCGCTCGTATGATTGGTCGAGCGACTTCGACCAGACCGTGATCGACTATATCGCGAGCATGACGGACGGCTATTTCATCGAGCTCGCATGCACGCTGTTCCCCGAGCTCGACTTCCCGCAGCGCACTTACATCAACGAGTGAATGCGAACAGGTGTTTGAATAGAGCCGGTCGTTTGATACACGCTAGTTCGAATGAACGATCGTTGGAGAAGGCCCATGGCCACGTTATTTTCCAGCAATGAACGCGTTAAACAGCTCAAGAACGCACCTCTCGCGGTTCGCATGCGCCCGTCGACGCTCGATGATTACGTGGGTCAGAAGAAGGCCGTGGGCCCGGGTTCCTGGCTTCGCTCCGCCATCGAGCACGACGTGCTTTCCAGTGTGATTTTGTACGGACCGGCAGGTACGGGCAAAACCACGTTGGCGCACATCATCGCCTCCCATACCAAAAGCGAGTTCGTCGAGGTCTCTGCCGTCACGGGCACGGTCAAGGACCTGCGTCGGGAGATCGATGAGGCAAAGCACCGCCTCATGATGTTCGACCGCCGCACCATCCTGTTCATCGACGAGATCCATCGGTTCTCCCGCTCCCAGCAAGACGCCCTGCTCCATGCGGTTGAGAATCGCACGGTGGTCATGATCGGCGCCACGACGGAGAACCCGTATTTCGAGGTGAACTCCGCGCTGCTGTCTCGCAGCCGCGTCGTGGAGCTCGAGCATCTGGCCGACGAGGACATCGAGCGCCTGATACGGCGCGCCCTGGTTGCCGCGGAGGGGCTGGGCGGCCGGTTCAGCGCAAGCGACGAGGTCGTCCGCGCGATCTGCACGCTCGCCGCCGGAGATGGGCGCAGCTCGCTCACCACGCTCGAGCTGGCGAGCGAGATCGCGCTCACCAGGCCGGGGTGTGAGGGTGCGGCCTCGGACGGCTCGGGCGCGCCCATCCCGATCGAGCTGGAAGACGTGAAGCAGGCTAACCCGCGCCGCGGCCTGTCGTACGACAAGTCCGGCGATATGCATTACGACATCATATCGGCTTTCATCAAGTCCATGCGCGGCAGCGATCCCGATGCGGCCGTATATTGGCTCGCCCGCATGATCGACGCGGGGGAGGATCCCAAGTTCATCGCCCGTCGCATCATGATCCAAGCGAGCGAGGACATCGGAAACGCCGACCCCACCGCGCTGCTTGTGGCCGAGGCCGCCTTCAAGGCCGCCGAGGTCATCGGCTACCCGGAGTGCCGCATCAACCTTGCGCAAGCAGCCATCTACAACGCCTTGGCGCCCAAGTCGAACGCCGCCGAATCGGCCATCGACGCGGCGTTGGCCGACGTGCGCTCGAGTGGGCAGCGCGAGGTGCCGAGCTATCTGCGCGACCGCCATCGCCCCGGTTCCGACGAGTATGGCGACTACAAGTATCCGCACG
>JAHHSP010000133.1 GCA_020025115.1 Collinsella sp.
TCCCCTATGTGGGCCGCGGCGGGCTCAAGCTCGCCGGCGCCCTCGACGCGTTTGGGGTGGACCCTTCCGGCCTTGACTGCCTGGATGTGGGGTGCTCCACCGGCGGCTTCACCGATTGCCTGCTCAAGCGCGGAGCCTCCCATGTCCTGTCCGTGGACGTGGGGCGCGCGCAGTTCGACTGGTCGCTTCGCCAGGATGAGCGGGTGACCCTGCTCGAGCGCACGAACATCGTGGATGTCCCCGGGCTCGGCCATCGTTCAAGCGCCGACCTGGCCGTGTGCGATGTGTCGTTCACGAGCATCGCCACGATCCTGCCCGCGGTGCTCGAGCTCCTCACGCCCGATGGCGCCTTCCTGACCCTTGTCAAGCCCCAGTTCGAGGCGCCTCAAGACGAGGTGGGGGAGGGCGGCATCGTTCGCGACCCCGCCGTGCACGCGCACGTCCTTTGCGATGCGGTCGAGCTGTTCCGGGGAAATGGCCTTTCCCCGATGGGACTGTGTTCCTCGCCCATCACGGGTGCCAAGGGCAACCGCGAGTTCTTCCTGCTGGGCGCACGCGGGGCATCCGCTGCGTCTCGGGAGGAGATGGACGCATCTGCCGTGTCCGCGCGCATCGACGCGCTGGTGTATTCGGAGGTTGAGCGATGAAGGTCCTGCTCGTACCCAATTACTACAAGCAGGAGGCCGTCGAGAGCGGCCTCACCCTCGAACTGTGGCTCACACGCCAGGGTTTCGATGTCGAATGGGTCGCCGACCAGCGCTCCGGCATCGCATCGACGCCGGACCTCGCCGATTGCGAGCTCGTGATCTCGCTCGGCGGCGATGGCACGCTCCTGCGCGCCGCGCGTATCGTGGGGTACCGCGAGATTCCGATCCTCGGTCTGTCCTACGGACACCTCGGGTTTCTCACCGCGGCGAGCCCCCAGGACAAGAACATCCTCTCGGTCGTGGCCGATGCGCTTGCCGGCGAGCTGCATGTGAGCCGCCGCGCCACGCTCTCCTGCGAGATCGTGAGCGTGGGCGAGCACGGTGAGGAAGAGGTCTGCACGGGCTTTGCCCTGAACGACCTCGCGCTCGCCCGCGGCCCGCTTTCCGATATGGTCGAGTTCGACATCACCGTCTCCGGGCACCACATCGACCGTCTGCGAGGGGATGGCGTGGTGGTTTCCACCGCCACCGGGTCGACTGGATACGCACTATCCGCCGGTGGGCCCATCGTGAGTCCGGAGTACACGGGTATGGTCTGCGTTCCCATCGCGCCCCATACCATCCAGGCGCGCGCCTTCCTCACGTCTCCGTCCGATGTCGTCGAGATATCGATATCCAAGGACCGTCCGTCGGTCCCGGCCATCGCGCTCGACGGCCAGTTCATCACGCCGGCAGGCGAGGTCGAGCGCGCCATCGTGCGTCGCGGCGATGCCGACATCCTGCTGCTCGATTACGGCCCGGAGAGCTTTTACACATCCGTGAGCCGCGTCTTTTACGGAGTGCGCAATGATCGATGAGATCCATGTCGAGAACATCGCGCTGATCAAATGCGCGGACCTGCTGCCCGGTTCCGGCCTCACGGTCCTCACCGGCGAGACGGGCGCGGGCAAAACCGCCTTGCTGAGCGCACTCAAGCTGTTGATGGGCGAGCGCGCGGATTCCTCGACGGTTCGCGAGGGGAGCGGCGGCGCGATCGTCGAAGGGCGCCTGTTTTGCGGTGCCCGCGACGAGGATGGGTTTGTCGTCCAGCGCCGTCTGGGTTCCGATGGGCGTTCGCGCGTGCGCGTGGACGGCTCTCTCGCGAGTGTGCGCGAACTGTCCGAGCGTGTGAGCCCGCTGATCGACCTGTGCGGTCAACACGAGCACCAGCGTCTGCTCGACCCCGCCTCCCACGTCGGGATGGTCGATGCCTGGGCCGGTGCGGGCGTCGCCGACGCGCTCGCCGCCTATCGCGATGCGCTCGCACGCGCCAATGAGGCCGCGTGCGAGCTCGCACGTGTCGAGCAGGCGAGCCGCACCCAGGGCAGTCGCCTCGAAGAGGCCCGGTTCGCCCTTGAGCGGATTTCCGAAGTCGATCCGCGCCCGGGCGAGCTCGAGGAGCTCGAGGAGCGCCTGCCCCGCGCCGAGCATGCCGAGAGCCTCGCCTGTTGCGCCGACGATGCCGCAGAGTCCCTGTCCCGCGAGGGCGGTGCACTCGATGCGCTCAACACCGCGATCGCCGAGCTGTCCCGCATGGCCCGCGTCGATGCCAAGCTCTCGGAGTTCGCCGACCAGCTCTCCGATGCCGCCATCACGGTTGAAGATGCGGCTGGCGAGTTGCGCAGGTATCGCGATTCGGTCGATTTCGACCCGGCCGAGTTGGCCGCCGCCCAGGAGCGCTATTCGGCGTTCAAGGGGTTGTTGCGCCAGTGGGGCCCGCATATGGAGGACGTCTTTGCCCGTCGCGATGAGGCGGCCGAGCTGCTCTCGCTCGTCGACGATGCCGAAGCCCGGGTGACACGGGCCCGCGAGGCCCGCGATGCCGCCGAGGCGGCGCTCGCCCAGGCCGCCCGCACGCTGGCCAAGCGCCGTAACGCCGCAGCGCCGCGATTCTGCCGCGAGGTGGGCAAGCAGATGGCCCGTCTGGAGATGGGGCGCGCCGAGCTCGTGTGGGACAGCAAGCCGCTTCCGCGCGAACGCTGGACCTCCCAGGGCCCAAACGCCTGCGAGCTGCTGTACCGCAGCGGTGCCGGCATGACGCCGCGCCCGCTACGCCGCATAGCCAGCGGCGGCGAGCTCTCGCGCGTGATGCTCGCCTCCAAAGTCGTTCTCGGCGAGGCGGATGCCGTCGATACGCTCGTATTCGACGAGGTCGACGCCGGTGTGGGCGGCTCCACCGCCCGCTCCCTCGCACAGGTGCTCGCCGACCTCGCCCGCACCCATCAGGTGATCGTGGTCACGCATCTGGCCCAGGTGGCCGTGCAGGGCGCCGTCCACTACGTGGTGCGTCGTGACGATGCGGCCGACATCCCCGAGACGAGCCTTGTCCGCGTCGAGGGCCCCGATCGCATCGCGGAGGTCGCCCGCCTCCTCTCCGGTGACGCCACCGACGAGTCCCTCGCGCACGCCAGGCAGCTCCTCGCCGAGGCGGGAAGGCTCTAGCCCTTCGCCTTGCGACGGATTGACCGGCGGCAAACACGTACGACCCCAGGCCTCCTTTCGGGTAGAATGGACCGCATGAATACTTTTGATACCTCCCACATCCGCAACTTCTCCATCGTTGCGCACATCGACCACGGCAAGTCGACGATCTCCGACCGCATCCTCGAGCTCACCCGCACCGTCGAGGAACGCGACATGGAGTCGCAGCTGCTCGATACCATGGACATCGAGCGCGAGCGCGGCATCACCATCAAGTCCAACGCCGTCCGCGTCATGTACGACGCCGACGACGGTGAGACCTACCAGTTCAACCTCATCGACACGCCGGGCCATGTCGACTTCACCTACGAGGTCTCCCGCTCGCTCGCCGCATGCGAGGGCGCGGTCCTCGTGGTCGACGCCACGCAGGGCGTCGAGGCGCAGACGGTGTCGAACGCGAGCCTCGCGATGAACGCCGATTTGGATATCGTGCCGGCCATCAACAAGACCGCCCG
>JAHHSP010000134.1 GCA_020025115.1 Collinsella sp.
GAGGGCCTTTGGGAGGGGCTGCCCCCTTTGGGAATGGGGCTGCCCCTTTGGGAATGGGGCTGCTCCTTTGGGAATGGGGCTTTTCTATTTGTTAAGAAGCGATTGGGGATGTTTTAGGCTTACGTAATTGTCATCGCTGGTCGACAAAACGTAGACACCCCCCTGCGACACTTAGCTTGCACGGGACTTAGGAGGTGTCACGGTGATGAGGATGCAGATCGAGGGTAGTGCGCCCATGGAGGTGGACCTCCCGCTTCCACAGCGACATGAGGCATGTGGGGGTGCGGCGCGCAGGTTCGATGCGCGACGATCGGGTACGGCATGCGCATGTGACGCCTGCGACGCCATTGAGGATCACCTTGGAACTCCGCAGGCCCCCGGCTCGAGGCGCTCGACGTCGATGTACAGCTCCATTGAGGATCACCTTGGAACTCCGCAGGCCCCCGGGGTCGCCGACGACCCGAAGGCTATCGACGGGGGCTCTTCGCTCGAAGCGGGTCGCAGGACCCTGCGTCGCCGCGTGATCTTGGGCCTGGTGCTCGCCGCCGCCGCGACCGCCGTGTTGTGCTGGGAATATGTTCCCGCTCTGCTTGCCTGGCTCGCCGATGCCCAGGCCGTCCGCGCGTTTGTGGCGGACCATGCTTTTGCGAGTCGTTTGGCGATGCTCGGCATCAACATCGTGCAGGTCCTGCTGGCGTTCCTGCCAGGCGAGCCGGTCGAGCTCGCCAGTGGGTACGCGTTCGGCTTCTGGGAGGGGACGGCTCTGTGCCTGATCGCCTCGGGCCTGGCGACGTCTGCGATTTATTGGGCGACTCGCCGATGGGGCTGGAAGCTCGTCGGCCTGTTCTTCGACAAGTCATTGTTCCACCGCTTTTCTTGGCTGGAGAACGCCAAACGCCTCGAGTTCATCATGCTCATCGTGTTTCTGATCCCCGGTACGCCCAAGGATTTCCTTACGTACTTCGCCGGCCTTACGAACATGCGCTTCATGCCGGTCGTGCTCATTGCCACCCTCGGGCGCATTCCCTCGATCGTTACCTCGACGATCACGGCGTCTGCGGCTGGCTCTGGCAATTGGCCCCTGGCCGCATGCGCGTTGGCAGCGTCGGCGCTCCTGTTGGCGGTTGGTGGCGTGATGTATCGACGCCTGTGCGCCCGCACCCGATGAGGGTCGCCGGCGTCTGGCGCGGGTGCGGAGACGTGTGACTCTCTCAGAACGTCGGGGGGGCGCACAGGCCGCACGGGGCGCATGGCATGTCGGGGCGTTTTGCCGCGTCCACCGTCGCTAGAGCAATGCGGGTTCCGTCTTTTGCGTAAAACCTTCCCCAAAACGTACACTTTGTTTTTGAAATCCTGCGGAAACGCTAAAAGAGTGTACGTTTTGGGGAAGGTTTTGGTGCTTTTAGCCGAGTGGGGCCGTTATGCGCGGCGGTTGATGAAGAAATCCGCCATAGAAATGAGCAGATCGGCCGCCTCGGCGTTGATGATGCCGCATTCAGCGAGTTCACGGGCGCGCTCCTGAGCTTCGACGGTCTTTTGCGCGGCGAGTTCGCGACATTTCTCGATGCCTCCGCCCAGCTCGATGAGTTCGACGGCTCGGGCGAGCTTCGAAGCGTCGGTCGTGCCGGATTCCAGCAACTCGACAAGCTCCGAGCGTTCTGCATCGATGAGGTGCTCGAGCGCCCAGACCACCGCGAGGGTGCGCTTGCCCTCTGTGATGTCACTGCGCAGGTCCTTGCCCTGCGCGTCTGCATCTCCCACGAGGTTCAGCAGGTCGTCCTGCAGCTGGAAGGCGAGTCCGGCGGGGAGGCCGACCTCGATGAGGCCGCTTGCCGCGTCCGGCTCGGCGCCCGCGGCAAGAGCGCCTGCGTACAGGGGGCTCGCGACGGTGTACCAGGCAGTTTTACCGTCGATCATATAGAGGTAATCATCACTCGTGACGTCCCAACGGCCGTCGCGTGCCCAGCCGAGGTCGAGTGCCTGCCCCTCGAGCGTGTGGCGCTCCATGTGCGCGAGCTCTTCGAGCACGCGCAGGCGACGGTCGGCGGGGAGCGTCTCGTCGGCGAGCACGATTTCGAACACACGGGTGAGGGCGAGGTCGCCGGCGTTGATCGCGAGGCCAAGGCCCTCGGTGCGATACAGGCATGGCTCGCCGCGGCGCAGCTCGCTCGCATCGGCGATGTCGTCGTGGATGAGGGCGGCGCTTTGGAACAGCTCGATGGCGACGCCGCATGAGAGCGCCTGCTCGGCGCATCCGCCTACAGCCTCGGCGCCGAGCAGCGCCAGCACGGGGCGCACGCGCTTGCCACCGCCGGCGGTGAAGTGGGCGAGCGGGGCGTACAGGTAGCGGTCGAGGTTGTCCACGGGAGCGTTTTCGCGGCTCAACGCCACCGCATCGGCTTCATGCAGGGCGCGCTCGATCAGCGGGAGCCTGTCTTTCAAATATGCGAGGAAGCCCTCGCCCGCTTGACCGGTCATATCGCTCATGTGCGCCCTTTCCATGGGGGTTTCTCTCGGACAATGCTAGCAAAACGGGGCGGTCGAGGCCGCCCCGCATGGTATTCCCATGGTTGCGCGTGATGCGGTGCCCACCCGGTCGTTGCCGAGATGGGACGGGCTTACGCGCTTTGACCGGCCGCTATCCCTCGTAGCCGTTGGGGTTGTGGGACTGCCAGTTCCAGGCGTCGCGGCACATATCGTCGATATCGAACTGCGCCTCCCAGCCCATGAGGTCGCGGGCCTTGGAGCAGTCGGCGTAATTCTCGGCCACGTCGCCGGGGCGGCGCGGGTCGATCACGTAGGGGACTTCGTGCCCGCAGGCCTCGCCAAAGGCGCGAATGATCTCGAGCACGGAGGTGCCACGCCCGGTGCCCAGGTTGAATACCTCGACGCCCGTGCGGCCATTCATCCAGGCGAGTGCGGCGGCGTGGCCGGAGGCCAAGTCGCACACGTGGATGTAGTCGCGCACGCCGGTGCCGTCGGGCGTGGGGTAGTCGTCGCCGAAGACGTGGACGGCCTCGCGCTTGCCGATCGCGGTCTGCGCGACGTAGGGCAGCAGGTTGTTGGGGATGCCCTTGGGGTCCTCGCCCATGAGGCCGCTGGCGTGGGCGCCGATGGGGTTGAAATAGCGCAGCAGCACGACGTTCCACTCGGGATCGGCGGTGTGGAGGTCGGTGAGCATCTGCTCGATCATCCACTTGGTCCAGCCGTAGGGGTTGGTGGCCGGCTTCTTGGGGCTCTCCTCGGTCAGCGGCAGGCTGTCGGGATCGCCGTACACGGTTGCGGAGCTGGAAAAGATGATCGACTTGCAGCCGTGCTCGCGCATGACGTCGACGAGCGTGATCGTGTTGCCGATATTGTTGCCGTAGTACTCGATGGGCTTGGTCACGGATTCGCCGACGGCCTTGTAGCCGGCGAAGTGGATCACGCGGTCGATGCGGTGCGCGTCAAAGATGCGGGTGAGCGTCTCACGGTCGTTGACGTCGGCGACGTAGAGGGTGAGGTTCGCGGCCGCCTCGGGACCGACGATGGTCTTAATGCGGTCCTCCACCTTTGCGGAGGCGTTGGAGAGGCCGTCGACGATGACGACCTGGTAGCCGCCCTTGAGAAGCTCGA
>JAHHSP010000135.1 GCA_020025115.1 Collinsella sp.
GTTCGATGACGGTGTTGGACGAGCAGGCCAAGCGCGTGCTCGCCCTCTTTGGCAAGCACCCCAAGCGCGTGGTGCCCTACGTGGGCGACGAGCAGGAGTATTTCCTCATCAAGAAGGACGCATATCGCAAGCGTCGCGACCTGGTTATCTGCGGCAGAACGTTGTTCGGCGCCGCGCCCGCCAAGGGACAGGAGCTCGAGGAGCACTATTTTGGCGCGATCCGCCCCACCGTCTCGGCTTACATGAAGGACCTCGACGACGAGTTGTGGGCGCTGGGCATCCCGTCCAAGACCAAGCACAACGAGGTCGCCCCCTGCCAGCATGAGCTCGCGCCCGTGTACTCCGAGCTCAACGCCTCGGTGGACAACAACCTGCTCATGATGGAGAAGATGAAGCTCATCGCCAGCCGTCACGACCTGGTGTGCCTGCTGCATGAGAAGCCGTTCGAGGGCATCAACGGCTCGGGCAAGCACAACAACTGGTCGCTCGGCACCGCCGATGAGAACCTGCTCGACCCCGGCGACACGCCGCTCGAGAACCTGCAGTTCATCGTCTTCCTCACCGCCGTGATCGAGGCCGTGGACAAGTACCAGGACCTCCTGCGCGCCAGCGCCGCGAGCTGCGGCAACGATCATCGCCTGGGCGCCAACGAGGCCCCGCCGGCAATCGTGTCCATCTTCTTGGGCGATCAGCTCACCGAGGTCGTCGAGATGATCATGGATGGCGAGGCGAGCGTCCACGCCACCACCGACACACTCACCTTCGGTACGGTCATCCTGCCCAACCTCGAGCAGGACAACACCGATCGCAACCGCACGAGCCCCTTTGCCTTCACGAACAACAAGTTCGAGTTCCGCGCCGTGGGATCTGAGGCCAACGTCTCTGATGCGAACACGGTGCTCGATACGGCGGTCGCAGAATCCCTGCGCGATTTCGCCGATGCGCTCGAGGGCGTGTCTGCCGACTCGTTCCAGGAGGCCGCATTGGCCTACTGTGCCGAGCATCTGCGAGCGCATCGCCGCATCCTGTTCTCGGGCGACGGCTATTCCGAGGCTTGGGAGCAAGAGGCCGAGCGCCGCGGGCTGTGTAATTACCGCACCACCGCCGACGCGCTGCCCGCGTTCGTCGCCGAGAAGAACATCAAGCTCTTCAGCGAGATGGGCGTGCTCACCGAGGCCGAGGCCGTTTGCCGTTACGAGGTGAAGCTCGAGAAGTACAACAAGCTCATGAACATCGAGGCGACGACGATGGTGCGCGAGGCCCGTCGTACGTACCGTCCGGTCATCACCGCGTATGCCACCAAGGTCGCAAAGGGCCTCGAGACCATCCGCGCCGCGGGGGCCGAGGCCGCCATGGCTTACGAGCAGGCGACGCTGAACGAGCTGTGTGACGGCATCACCGCCATCAACGAGTCCATCTCCCGCCTCGATGAGGTTCACGCCAGGGCCGAGGCCATCGTCGACGGCCAGCTGCAGGCCAATTGCTATGCACACGAGGTCTCTCCCGTCATGGCCGACCTGCGTGCCGCGGTCGATGCCATGGAAGAAATCGTGGCGGCCGATTATTGGCCGGTCCCGACCTACGATGATGTCTTGTTCTACGTCTAAGAACTCTGCTATACTCTTGCGCGCTGTCCCCATCGTCTAGCGGCCTAGGACGCCACCCTTTCAAGGTGGATATCACGGGTTCGAATCCCGTTGGGGGCACCATTGCTGTGTTCGGACCCGCTCGGCTTGGCGCCGGGTGGGTCCTTTGCATGAAGGGGGTCCGGTATGGAAGCGAAGCGCGTTGCCCGTGCGGGCGTCATGGCGGCATTGCTGGCGGTGTCTGCTCAGGTGATGGTGCCCATCGGCCCCGTGCCCTTCACGTTGCAGACGCTGGTGCTCGCCATGATGCCGGCTGTGCTCGACCCGGCGACCTCGGTGCTCACGGTGCTGGCCTATGTGATGCTCGGCGCGGTGGGGCTGCCGGTCTTTGCGGGCTTCAACGGCGGCATCGCCGCCCTCGCCGGACCGACGGGCGGGTTTTTGTGGGGTTTCGTTTTGGGCTGCGCGCTGGCGGGTGTGATGGCCAAGGTCCTCGATGGCAGGATCGGTGCGTATCCGCGTGCGCTCGCGTGCGCAGTCGCGCTCGTGCTCGTATCGTATGTGTGCGGAACCGTCCAGCTCATGATGCTCATGGATCTCGATCTTGCAGGCGCACTCGCCATCGCGGTGATCCCCTTCGTGGTTCCCGACGCCGTGAAGATCGCCGTCGGCGCTCGGTTGGGCTGCACCGTGGCGCGCGTGGTGAAGTAAAAGCGCCCATCGCGCGATTGACGTCGATGAATCGGCCCCCATGGTTTCATGGGGGCCGATCGCATTCGAATCGAAGCGCCGCGCAGACGGCGGGGCGGGGCGTGCCTCAGGGCAGCAGCTTCATCGCTGCGGCGCGGGCGGAGAGCTCACGGCTATCGTCGAGTGGGGAGAGCGGCAGCAGGGCCGCGGCCTGCGCATCGCCGGTGGAGCGACGCCGTTCGAGAGCGCGCTCGATGAGCCAATCGGCGAGGTCGGGGTTTTTGGAGAGCGCGGGGCCGTGCAGGTAGGTGCCGATCAGGTTGCGATGCAGGCAGCCCTCGAATCCGTCCGTGCCGTTGTTGCCCGCACCGGGCACCGTCGAGATGCCCAGAGGGTGCTCGCCCTCGTCGAGGAAGGTGCGACCGCCGTGGTTCTCGAAGCCGACGAACGGCTCGCTCGAAAGCCCGGTTTTGACCGCGACGTTACCGGTCAGGCGACCGTCGCCGCGGACGGTGTCGGCCGCTATGATGCCCAGGCCCTCGATCTTGTCGTCGCCCATGTAGTAGGAGCGGCCGAGGAGTTGGTAGCTGCCGCAGATGGCGAGCATGACGCCGTCGGCTTCGACGTAGGCGCTGAGGGCGTCGCGCCGCGAACGCAGCTCCTGGGCGACGGCGAGTTGGTCACGGTCGGCCCCGCCGCCGATCAAGATGATGTCGGCGGTCGCAAGGTCGAGCTCGTCGCCCATGTGGACGGTGTCGATTTGAACGGGAATGCCGCGCCATGCGCAGCGGCGCTCGACGACCATGGCATTGCCGCCGTCCCCGTACAGATTCAGGGCATCCGGGTACAGGTGGACGACGCGAAGCGGCCGGTCGAGCGCGGACGATGCAGGGCGCCCCTCGCCTGCGGAGGTTGCCGCCTGCCCGCCTTGCGTGGTTTTCTCGACCTGGGGCGCCGTGATGTGCGAGTCCTCCGAGCTCAGGCGCTTGAGGTCGGCCACGACGGGCGGGAACGCCGTATAGTTGGCGACGGCAAACAAGTCGTCTCCAGAAGGCTCGCCGGAGACGGACATGAGCGCCTGCTCGACACCCCCTATGATCTGAGCGTCGATGCCGGCGTATTTGAGGCGAACCTGCAGATCGTTCGCGCGTGAGCCGCCCACGAAGGCGCGAACCCCCGGGGTCTCGGCGAGGCACTCGAAGTCGACATCCCAGATCCAGGAGACGTCGCGGCCATCGGCTTCGGCATCGTTCAGGAAAAAGGCCATGAGGCGGCCGTTCGAGGCCTTGATCTGCTGAATTTGACGGTCGAAGCCAACCGGGTTCTTGGCG
>JAHHSP010000136.1 GCA_020025115.1 Collinsella sp.
CTGCTCGATGGTCTCGCCCTCGCCAACGTGCCAATCGGCATCGGCACCCTCGTCGGAAGACGCACCCTCGGTCAAACCGACCGCCGTCATGGCGGCCTCGAGGTCGTCGGCGCTCATCGCGGATGTAGAGCCGAAATCGACCACCTCGGCGGCTTCGTCACTCTCGGGCTGACCATCCCCGTCACCATCGACGGTCAAACCATCCTCGGCACCCTCCTCCACCTCATGCGGATAGGAGGCCTGAACGGCTGCAGCGGCCTCCGCTGCGGCGATCGCCTCTTCAAGGATGCGCTGCTGCTCGGCAAAGTACTCGTCTGCCGGCTGGTCGGAAGGAAACTCCTCGCCCATCTCGTATGGGGAAACGGCGTCCATGACGCCGAGCATGGCCGCGACGGAAGACTTATTGCACACGGCTCCCGTGGTGTAGGGCAGGAAGAAGCGATTGGCGATGATGGCAACACCGTTCGCGAGCGGGACAAGAGAGGCCACGATGGCGAGCACCCACAGGACGACCTTGGCCGAATCGGGCAGCGGAAGCATGCGCACGATGACGAAGATAGCGGGAATCACCATGCACACCGGAAGGAGCCTCACAATAAGCGGACGGTACGCGGCGAAGGGTTCGGAGCTCAGCAGGTCGGCGCGAGGGGAGTCGTAATGCGCCACAACGACGACCGGGCGGTTGCGGGGGGACGCGAGCGGCCCCGTGGCCCTGTGGTAGGCAATGACGTTCTGGCTCAGACCTCCGGAACCAAGATTGGAGAGCACGGGGCGGCCAGAGCGCTCGAGGATGAAGAGGACCGTGGCGGCGACGGCGAGCAGCAGGCCCACGATACCGGCGGGCCCACCGAGACCGGCGAGTACGGCGCCGATGAACACCGCGATGCCGAGGGCGGCCTGCACGACCTTTGCCGAACCGCTCGCACTGAACTCCTGCACCTCGGGCGCGAAGCCGTGATCGGTAAAGATCTTTGCAATCACGTCGGCCGCGGCCCGCTCCTCCTCGCTGCAAGCAGGGGTGATACCGGTGTTCTGAAGCAGGTGGCTCAGATATTTCTTCGTATTCGCCATGTGGACTCCACATCGAACTCGTATGCGTGCAAACGCGCTGTAAGGACACCGCGCATGTATAGTCGCCAGTATACCCTTACTTGCGCCCTACCTGCCGAATTTTGACTCGTCAAGGCTGCGCGCACAGACGCGGCGGCAACCCTCCACACCCATCGCCGGCCATCCGTCTTGCACTAAAATGGATGGATGGATACATAATTGTGCCCAAAGCAGCATCAAGCTGAAAGGGAAGTACCGCCGTGCACAGCGCAACCGCACTCACAAGCGAAACACATCAGGACACGCCGAAGCCGCCGAGGCGGGTTGAAGGCGCGCGCAGGATGCTCAACCTCTTGTTCTCCCTACATGTCTCACCGCGCCCGCTCACGACGAGCGAGATCATCGACGACCCCGAGATCGGATACGTGGGCAAAAAATCGGCGACACGCGATAGCCGTTGCAGGGCGTTCAGACGCGACCGGGAAACGCTCGCCGGGCACGGGGTGCACGTATGCGAGGTCCTGCCAAAATCCGCAGGCGGCGTCGCGGCAAACGAGGAGAGCGCGTGGGCAATTGACCGCAAGCGAACGCACGCCGCCTTGGGTGTTCTCTCGCCCTACGACGCCGAGGAGATCGTCTGCGCCATCGACCAGATCTTCGAACTCCATGCTGACGACCCGTCCCTATGGCCGCTGCAAACAGCGCGCACCAAACTGTGCGAGCTTGCCGGCAGGAACCCATCGTCACCCAAGCACCCGAACGAAGGCAGAGCGGATCTGGAATCGATCTGGAACGCGTTCGACCGCCTCAAACCCGTCGAGTTCACCTATCGTGACGCTCGGGGCGTCGAGAAGAAGCGGCTGGTGGACACCTACGGCATGTTCACGCGCGGAACGCATTCCTATCTTGTCGGGTTCGACCATACCGCCGAGGACCTGCGCACTTTCCGCACCGATCGCATCATCGCCGCAAAACATGCCCCCGATACACGTTCCTCCTATGCAATCCCCGCCGAATTCGACGTCGCGGGGCATCAGTTTCTGCCGTTCGATTTCTCCCGTGCGAGCGCGATTCCCTGCACCTTCACATTCCCCACAGGGATCGCGGACAACGAACTCATGCTTATTACCCAAGGTAGAGGCGAGTTGACGGGCGGCGATGATTTGTGGACGTGGGATATCGCGGTGCGAGACCTCGATGCCGCGGCATCCTTCGCCCTCGAATACGCCAGCCTGGGCATGCGGGCGTCGGCCCCCCGCGAACTCGTCGAACGCGTTCGCGACCGCATCGAAAAGGCGGTGAGTGCACATGAGTAGAGCCGGGAAACGCGCGCTCTCATCCGAAGATCTCCTGCAGACCGCGCTCGATCTCATGGAGCGGTTAACGACCTCGCCGGGGTCCAGCGTCGACGCTGCGTCATTCGCGCTCGACGCATCCGTGTCCCTCGATCAGGTGGATGAGGTTGTCGAACTGCTGCAAGGCGTCGCCGACGAGCGGAGTGGATCGCGCATGGCCGTCGATTACCAGGATGGGGCCATCACCCTCACCGGCGACGCGGGGCGCCTTGACCCCGTGCGTCTCACTCCCATGGAATCGATGGCGCTGCGACGCGTGCTCACGACCTGCAACATCGACGACGATGTGCGCGCTCGCGTCGAAGCGGCACTGTGCGCCGACTCCGACGCCGGCGATGGCGCGGCGCTCGGCAAAACCTTGGGGGGAGACCGCCTGCTCGGCGGGTTCTACCCCGTGCTATCCGAAGCCATAGCCATCGGCGCTCGACTCGCCATCACCTATCGAGCCGGTGACGAATGCAGCCCGAGTGCGCGGCTGATCGACCCCAAGCTCATCGAGGTTTCAGGCGACGCGGCATATCTCGTTGCTTGGAATGTCGAGAAGGACGCCCAACGCAGCTATCGTCTCGATCGCATTGCGAGCGCGGAGCTCACCGAGGATTCCGTCGAACGTCATGCTTTCGCGCCGCATTCTTCCGCCGATAGCCTGCGCGAACACGGCGAGGATGCGATCTTGCGCTTTGCGAGCCGCGGGGATCTTGCGGCGCGTGATTGGGAGGGCATCCGTCGAGACACCGCACAAGAGCAGAAGGATGGCGGGGTTCTGGTCCACGTCAGCTACACGTCTGCTCCCTGGCTTTTCTCCCAGATAGCATCTGCGGCGGGAGCCATCACGATCGAGGATCCCGTAAACCTGAGAAACGATTTTAGAATCTGGGCAAAATCGCTGATGTAAGCGAGAGGGGCGCTCACGGGCGCCCCTTCTTTTCCCCATGTCTACCGTTCTCCGCCTTTTAACGCCGCTCGTGACTCCCGCGCCACATCTCCAGATACCTTCCAACCTGACGCGCCTCGATTTGCTGGTGCGGGGCGGGCAGGGAATTCAGGAACTTCTTGCCATACCCCTTGCTCACCAAACGAGAGTCGGCCAGCACCAGCACGCCCACGTCTGTCGACGTGCGAAT
>JAHHSP010000137.1 GCA_020025115.1 Collinsella sp.
TGCCGCGCCCGCCGAGGAGGGCGAGCCGTCTACGGGCGACTCTTTTCGGGACGGGGAGTCCGAGCGGGCTCGCTGCGCGCGCGTTCTCGAGGTCGGGTGCGGTACGGGGTGCATCTCGCTTTCCATAGCGTCTGAGCGCGCGGGGCGTGTCCGGTGCGTCGCGATCGACATCGAGCCCCGTGCGGTCGATTTGAGCATTCGCAATCGCGACGCGCTGGGGATTTCGCCCGCCGATGTCGATGTGCGCTTGGGCAACCTCGTGTCGCCGCTCAACCGGGAGACCGAGTGGGGGACGTTTGACGTGCTGGTCTCCAATCCGCCTTACATCCCCTCCGCCGTTATGGAGTCCCTGCCGCACGAGGTCGCCGACTTTGAACCGGCGCTGGCGTTGGACGGCGGCGCAGACGGTCTCGACATCTTCCGCAGGCTCGTCAACGCCGCCCCGCATATGCTGCGCCCGGGAGGCCTGCTCGCGTGCGAGCTCTACGAGGGGCACTTGGACGTCGCCGCCGATCTGTGCCGCTCCGCCGGTATGCACGATGTCCGCATCGTCGAGGATTTCACCGGGCGCCCGCGCATCGTTCTCGCTTTGGTGGGGTAGACGATGCTTGCGCCTGTGTTCAATTTCGCGGACGTTATCGACCGCACAGGGCGCGATTCGATTGCGTCGGATGTGGCCGGGGCGATTTCCGGTGGCTCTTTGGGGCCCGTCGATGCCGTGGTGCGCGAAGGGTTCGATGCCATCCCCATGTGGGTGGCGGATATGGGGTTTGCGACCGCCCCCTCGGTGTTGCGCGCCATGCGGGAGCGGCTCGAGCATCCGTGCTTCGGGTATTTCGAGTATCCGCGGGAGTATTACGATCGCATTGCCTGGTGGCATGAGCACCGCAACGGCGTTGCGGGGATAGAGCCCGCGCATATCGGATATGAGAACGGGGTGCTCGGCGGCGTGGCCAACGCTCTTGCCGTGCTGTGCTCGCGCGGGGACAAGGTGCTCGTCCATGCCCCGATCTACACCGGGTTCACCAATACGCTTGAAAACGCGGGGTATGACCTGGTGGCAAGTTGGCTGCGGCGTGACGCCGAAGGCGTGTGGCGCATGGATTACGAGGGCATGGAGCGTCAACTCGCGACGCGAGAGATCCATGCGGCCATTCTATGCTCGCCGCACAATCCGACGGGACGTGTGTGGGAGCGCTGGGAGCTCGAGCGAGCGATGGAGTTGTTCCGGAGGTACGACGTCTACGTCATCTCGGATGAGATATGGTCGGATGTCGTTTTGGGAGGCAGTGTTCATATCCCCGTGCAAAGCGTGAGCGACGATGCGCGGATGCGGACCGTCGCGCTGTACGCCCCGAGCAAGACGTTCAACCTCGCGGGGCTCATTGGGAGTTATCGCGTTGTCTACAATCCGTGGCTCCAGGCCCGCCTGGCCAAGCAGGCGAGTCTATCGCACTACAACATGCAAAACGTGCTCTCCATGCATGCGCTTTTAGGTGCCTACAACGAGGAAGGCGCTGCTTGGGTCGATGAGCTGCGGAAGGTTCTTGACTGCAACGTACGGGTCGCCTCGGAGTTCTTTGAGGGGATTGCCGGGATCGACTTTGCGCGACCGCAGGGGACGTACATGTTGTTTCTGGATTGCGATGGCTGGTGCGCCGCCCACGGCCTGAGCATCGATGACTTGCTGCGCTCCGGCGTCGAAGTCGGCGTGCTGTGGCAAGATGGACGCCCGTTTGGCGGGGAGGCGACGATCCGCATCAACCTGGCGTTGCCGACGTCGCGTCTGCACGAGGCGCTGGAGCGCTTGGCCGCGCACGTGTTTGCAGGATAGGGAAGGAACTCGTTATGACGCATGTGATCAAGGCTCATGAGGACCTTGGACCCGCCGCCGATTGCCTGGCGGCGGGCGGTCTTGCGCTTGTTCCGACTGAGACGGTCTATGGCGTGGGAGTGGCCGTGTCCGCATTTGCGTCGAATCCGGAGACTCCCGGGCCCGACACGGGTTATGGGCGCATATTTTCTCTCAAGCGGCGCGAGCTCGCTCAGACGGTACCGTGGCTGGTCGAAGGCCCGGCGGCGCTCGAGCGCTATGGCAAGGACATTCCCAGTCAGATTTACGCGTTGGCGGAGAAGTTGTGGCCCGGCGCCCTCACGCTCGTTATTCCCGCGTCAGATGATGTGCCGCCGTTCATGCGGGCCGCGGATGGGACGGTCGCCCTGCGCGCATCGGCGTCGCCGGTCGTTCAGGAGCTTATCGCTCGGTGCGGGTCTCCGCTGGCGGTGACCTCGGCGAACACGCACGGCAAGCCGGCTCCGGTTTCGTTTGGCGAGGTGGAGCCGCGCATTCTCGCGGGGGTCGATGTCGCCATCGATGCGGGGGGGACCCCGTGCCGAGACGCCTCGACCATCGTGGCCGTACGCGATGGGGAGCTTCAGATCTTGCGCGAGGGGGCATTGACGGCACGGGAGGCCAGGGCCGCGTTGGAATAAGGTGGCTTTGAGTGCGGGCATGTACCGCTGTGGATGGACTGCCGTCGATTGGGCGGCGCTCGTCGTGGCCCGGGGCATCGGCCATTCACCTGAGAAAACTGTTCATACACCGACCAGTTATCCCGTCTGGCGGGCGCGTGGCCGCCCACCAGCGTGGGGCTGACTTTCGCGTGAAACAATGCTAGGGCGGCTCTGTGCGCCTCCGACCATATCGATGGCGGGGCATGCGTAAGGAAGGTCCCCGATGGAGGTTACTCTCAAAGATCTCGGCAAAGTGGATGCGGCGTATGCCTCCATGGGTGGCCGATATATCATGGCGCTCGACTCGGGCACCACGTCGGTCCGGGCCGTCATCGTCGACGAATACGACTGCATCGTCGCGCGGGCCTCGCGCCGCATCAAAACCTCCTATCCGCGTCCCGGCTGGGTCGAGCAGGATCCCATGGAGATTTTGGCCTCGCAGATTGCGGTCATGATGGAGGTCCAGTTCAAAAGCGGCATCCATTCCGACCGCATCGCGGCCATCGGCATCACCAACCAGCGTGAGACCACCGTGGTGTGGGATCGCGACTCCGGTTTGCCCGTGCACAACGCCATCGTGTGGCAATGCCGCCGTACGTCCGAGATCACGGACGCCCTCATCGCGGATGGCATGTCCGATATCATTCGCGATAAGACCGGCCTCATGCCCGACCCGTACTTCTCGGCAACCAAAATCAAATGGATCCTCGACAACGTGGACGGCGCCCGGGCGGCGGCCGATGCCGGCGAGCTCATGTTCGGAACCATCGACACCTGGCTCATCTACAACCTGACGGGTGGACTGGTGCACGCCACCGACTACACCAACGCGAGCCGTACGATGCTGTTTAACATCCATACGTTCGAATGGGACGATGAGTTGCTCGAGCTGCTCGACGTTCCACGGTCGATGTTGCCGGAGGTCAGGTGGAGCTCCGGCGATTACGGCAGCGTCTCCAACGAGATCATGACATACGGCCCCCCGATCGCCGGTGTTGCGGGCGATCAGCA
>JAHHSP010000138.1 GCA_020025115.1 Collinsella sp.
GCTCATGCGCGACCTGCAGCCGATCCTCTCCTACACGGTCGACGAGGCCATGGAGTTCGCTCCCGCCGGATGCCGTGACAACCAGGAGTACGCGGCCCTGCTCGATTGGTATAAGAGCCCCATCACTCCCGAGCAGGCCGATGAGTTCGCCGGCGTCCTCGAGGCCTCGCTCGAGCTCCGCGGCGTGGTCACCAAGGCCATCGAGGCCGCGCGCGCCGAGGGCACGTTCACCAAGAGTCAGCAGGTCCGTGTGAAGGCGACCGCCCCGGCCGAGGCCTTCGCCCTGCTCACCGGCGATAAGGCCGTCGACCTCGCCGAGTTCTACATCGTCTCCGAAGTGGAGCTCGCCGAGGGCGAGGAGTTCACGGCCGTGATCGAGGCCGCGCGTGGCGAGGCCTGCGATCGCTGCTGGAACTTCCGCGAGAGCACGGGCGTCCATGGCGAGCACGCGCACATCTGCGACCGTTGCGCCGCCGCGTTGGTCTAAATCCCGTCCGCGCCGTATACGGATTGAACATGCCGAGGCTCGGGCAGGGGCGTGACCCCTGCCCGAGCCCTGATGAAAGGGGCCGAGGTGGTAGACAACAAGGCGGAAGCGGCGTTTCAGCCGTCTTTGTCGTGGCGCGCCTGCGTGGCGCTGATCGCCGCCGTCACGACGCTTGCTCTCGACTACGTCACGAAGGTGTTCGTGAAGAACACCCTCATGGTGACGGGTGAGAGCTTCTCCGCGATCCCGGGGATCTTGAGCTTCCGTTTTGTGGCGAACGAGGGCGCCGCGTTCAGTCTCGGTGAGGGCATGGGCCTGCTCTTCGCCGCCTTCGCCGTCCTTGTGGTCATCGCCATCCTGCAGTACCTCTCTCGTGCCCGTCAGGTCTCCAAGCTCGAGACGCTCGGCTTGGGCCTTGTGGCCGGTGGCGCCCTCGGCAACGCGATCGACCGCCTGGCGCTCGGCTACGTCGTCGATTTCATCGCCACCGATTTCATCGACTTCCCGGTTTTCAACGTTGCGGATATCGGTATCTGCGTGGGTGTCTTTCTCGCCTTCGCGGGCTTCATGTTCCTTTCGCCCGCGGCCAAAGTCGATGCGACGGCTGAGTTGAACGCGCGCGACGAGGCCGCCGCGGCGCGGCGCGCGAGGCGGCGGGCCGCGCGTGGCAGTCGCGCGCGTGGCGGTTCCGGTGGGCATGTCGATTCCGGCGGATCCGGCGGAGCTCCCGCGGGCCCCGAGGACGAGCACGGCCCCGCCGCAGGCGGTGATGCGTAATGGCGACCGACGTGCATCTGCTCGTCTCGGCCGGCGCCGCCGGTGAGCGCCTTGACGCCTATTTAGGGGCTCGGGAGGCCTGACCGTCGCGCTACGCCTACGCGTAGCTCATCGAGGCCGGCGCCGTGGCAGTCAACGGCGAGACGTGCCAGTCCAAGAAGCAGGTCGTCTCCGAGGGAGACCGGATTTCGATCGAGCTGCCCGAGGTACGCGAACCTGGGGCCATCGCGCCCCAAGCGATCCCTCTCGACATCCGCTACGAGGACGATTGCCTCATTGTGCTGTCCAAGCAACGCGGCCTGGTGTGCCATCCGGCTCACGGCCATGAGGACGGCACCCTCGCCAACGCCTTGGTCTACCATTGCGGCATCGACCACCTGGGCACGGTCCAGGGCGAGGATCGCCCTGGCATCGTGCACCGCCTCGACCGCGACACGTCCGGCCTCATGCTCGCCGCCAAGGATGACGACACGCAGCGCGCGCTGCAGAACCTGATTCGCACACGTACGCTCGATCGCCGCTACATTGCGCTCGTCCACGGTGAGATCGTGATGGACGAGGGCACGATCAACACCGGCATCGCGCGCTCCACGCGCGACCGCGTCAAGATGGCCGTGTCCGACGACCCATTCGCCCGTCAGGCAATCACGACCTTCCAAGTGCTCGAGCGTTTCGAGCCCGCGCGTGGAGACGAGGGGTACACGCTTGTCGAGTGCCATCTCTACACCGGGCGAACCCATCAGATTCGCGTGCACATGCGCCATATACACCATCCGCTCGTGGGCGACCCGCTTTACGGCAAGGGCGACGGGCGCATGAACCTCGACCTCGATCGTCAGTTCCTGCATTCATGGAGCGTTCAGTTCGAGCATCCCGTCACCGGGGAGATCGTGAGCTGCCGCGACGAGCTGCCTTGGGATCTGGCCGCCTCCCTCGAAGAACTGCATGATCGCTCGCTCGGCCGCACGGCCGCGGGCGACGTCATCGTTCCGCAACTCGGTTTGCTCGAGGACTGAGCTCGAGGGCGCATCTTCTGCCCAACGGCGCGGCTGCGCTCGTCTCAGTCATGTTCATATCCTGCCGAAGGCCCTCTGGCCCATCCAGTGGCGTACACTTGAACGGTCTGCGCCCATCGTCTCGGGAGATGCTTTGACTCCGATCGTCATCTTCAACACCATCGTCGGACTGGTGTTCTCTATCTGCTTTTTGTACCAGGTGGTCTTCTTCTTCATCGGCCTTATCCGGGGTCAGGTGAAGATTCCTCCGGCCAAGAGGCAGCATGCCTATGCCTTTTTCATCGCCGCCCATAACGAGGAGGCGGTTATCGCCAACCTGGTCAAATCGATCAAGGACCAGGATTATCCGTCCGAGCTGATCGACGTCTTTGTTGTGGCCGATGCCTGCACGGACGGCACCGCCCGGGCCGCGCGCGATGCGGGCGCCATCGTCTACGAGCGCAACGACCTCTCTCGCAAGGGCAAGAGCTGGGTCATGGACTACGGGTTCGACCGCATCCTCAAGGAATATCCCGGCAAGCACGAGGCCTTCTTCATCTTCGACGCCGACAACCTGCTCTCCCGCGATTACGTCACCATCATGAACGACGCGTTCGACCAGGGGTATCTCGCGCTCACGAGTTACCGCAACTCCAAGAACTTCGGCAGCAGTTGGATTTCCTCGGCTTACGCGACCTGGTTCATCCGTGAGGCCCGCTATCTCAACAACGCGCGTATGATCTGCCATACCTCGTGCGCCGTATCGGGTTCGGGATATTTGCTGAGCGCCAAGCTCATCGAGGGCATGAGGGGCTGGGACTTCCATACGCTGACCGAGGACATCCAGTTCTCGACGTTTTGCGCCATTCACGGCATTCGGATCGGGTACGCGCCGGCCGAGTTCTTCGATGAGCAGCCCGTCACACTCAGCGCCTCGATCAAGCAGCGCATGCGTTGGACGAAGGGCTTCTATCAGGTTCTGTTCACCTATGGGCGCCATATGTTCAAGTCCATCGGCAAGTTCCACCGGTTTGCGGCGTACGACATGCTCATGGTCGTCGGGCCGGCGATGCTGCTGACCCTCATGTGCCTGCTCGTCAATGTGACGTTCATCGCGGTGGGCAGCTTGAGTCATGGCTTTTTGGCTACGGACGCCGAGATAGAGATGGCCGTCGGGTCCGTCATCATGATGCTCGCATACATGTACGGCACGTTCTTCGTGATGGGCTTGTTCACCACCATCACCG
>JAHHSP010000139.1 GCA_020025115.1 Collinsella sp.
GGCACACGGCGGGATCAATACCCTCGAAGATATGCGGCAGCTCATAGGAGGCGACGGGGCCGTGCAACAATCCCACGGCGGCCGAGGGGGAACCGGCGACGCGAACCCCGTACTGCGCCGCACGCACGAGCAGCTCATGATCGTCCAGAACCTTGTCCCAATCATGCAAAAGCCCGGCGAGGGCGGCCGAATAGCAGTCCACATCGTAAGCTCGTGCGATCTCGCAGGCGGTCTTGGCGACACCCAGGGAATGCTGGTAGCGACGGGGCTTCTCGACCATGCGGACCTCGAGCTTGGCGCGAACGGCCTCGAGCTCGGCGGTCTGTTCCTCTGAAAGCGGCATCTGCTCATCCTTCCGTGACGTACAAATCGTTCTTCTGGATATAGCCCATCACCGACTCGCTCGTCAGATAGCGCGCGCTCTTACCGTCGCGCACGAGCTCGCGAATATTAGATGAGCTGATGGCCAGAGCTGGAATCTCGATATAGCGGACATCGAAATCGATGCCCGATGCCGCGATGCGGGCCTTGGCCGTCTCGATATCGTACCCAGGACGAGTCGCGGCGATCAGGGTCGCGAGCGACGCAAGGCGCTCGGCGTCATGCCAGGCAAGGATATCCATGATCGCGTCTGCGCCCGTGATGAAGTAAAGCTCGACGTTATCGGGGTATCGCATGCGCAACTCGCCGAGGGTGTCGACCGTATAGGTGACGCCGGGGCGGTCGATCTCGAACCGACTGGCGTAAAACGCCGCGTTCGCCGCAGTCGCGAGCACCGTCATGGCATAGCGATCCTCGGGGTCGCTCACGTGCTTGCCCTGCTTGAACGCAGGCGAGCCGGCCGGCATGAACAGCACCAGATCGAGCTCGAGCGCCTCGCGCGCCTGCTCAGCGGTGACCAGGTGCCCGTAGTGGATCGGGTCGAACGTACCGCCCATGATGCCCAGGCGGTACGTGCGATCGGGATCCTCGCCGAGCGAGGGCAAAAGCCGCTCACGAGAGGGCATCGGGGTCCTCCTCACCGTCCTCGGGCCGGGAATCCACGGCAACGAGCTCGCCATCGTCGCCATCGAACTTCGCGAGCTCATCGTCCTCGTACTCCTCCTCATCGACGCCCTCGAAATCGAAGGCATATCCGAGGATGCGGACCTCATCGCCGTTGCGGCAGCCGGCCTTGATGAGGGCGTCGTCCACGCCCATGCGAGCCATGCGGTGCTGCAGGTAGATGATGGCCTCTTCGTTCTCCCAGTCGGTCTGAACGACCATGCGCTCGAGATTGGTGCCGGTGACGCGCCAGGCGCCCGGCTCTTCCTCAAGCACGCGGAAGCGCTTGTCACGCGCTTTGCGGGCACGCTCCCACTTCTCGTCATCGAAAGCGGGGGCAGCGGCCTGCTCCTCGGCGATGGCACGTCGGAGCTCGCTGACCCGCTCACCGCAGGCCAGCATGAGCGTCTGCAGACCGGCGCCCGTGAGCGCGGAGACGGCGAAGAACTCATGCCCATCCTCGAGGGCGGCCATCTTGAGCGCCTGGACGCGATCGGCCACACCGGATGCGTCGCACTTGTTGGCGACGACGATCTGAGGTCGATCGGCGAGTTCGGAGGCGTAGCGGCGGAGCTCATCGTTGATGATGCGGTAATCCTCGAGAGGGTCGCGCCCCTCATAGCTGCCCGTGATATCCACCACGTGCAAGATCAGCGCCGTGCGCTCAACATGGCGCAAGAACTGATGGCCCAGCCCCTTCCCCTCGGCCGCTCCCTCGATAAGCCCCGGTACGTCGGCGACGACGTAGGAATACTCGCCGGCGCGCACCATGCCGAGATTGGGAACGAGCGTGGTGAACGGGTAGTCGGCGATCTTGGGGCGGGCGGCGCTCATACGCGCGATGAGCGAGGACTTGCCGACACTCGGGAAGCCCACGAGGGCAGCATCGGCCATGAGCTTCATCTCAAGCTCGATCCAGTGCTCGATGGCCGGTTCGCCCTTCTGGGCAAACGCCGGTGCGCGGCGAGTGGATGTGACGAAATGCGGGTTGCCCAAGCCTCCGGTGCCGCCGGGGGCCACCACGACGCGCTCCCCATCGTGTGTGAGGTCGGCGAGATCGTAGGCGGGCTCCATCGTCGTGGGGTCGAGCTCGCGGATGACGGTACCCATGGGCACCTTGAGGACGAGGTCCTTGCCGTCTGCGCCGTCTTTGCGCGAACCCTTGCCATGCGTGCCGGCCTCGGCGCGGAAATGATGCTTGAAGCGGTAGTCGATGAGCGATGAGAGCTGGGCGTCGGCTTGGATGACGACATCACCGCCATGGCCGCCGTCACCGCCGTCGGGACCGCCCTTGGGAACGAACGCCTCACGGCGGAACGACATGCAGCCGGCTCCGCCGTCGCCGCCCTTGACGTTGATGCGGCATATATCGGTGAACTGGGACACAGCCCCTCCTTGGATGTTGACAAGCCGGATGTGCAAAGGGGGACGGGCGCGCGGCACCCGTCGCGGCGGACCATGCTTGCCGAATATCCGCCGCAATCACGGCATCTAGCTTACCAAATGACGATGTGCGATGTGCACGCGTTCCTTTTTACACACGAAAGAGACCCTCCGGCGAAACGCTCAGAGGGTCTCCCAAAAGATGCAAATGCAAAAAGGGTGAGGACTATGCCTCGACGGGGTGCACGTTCACGCGGTGCTTGAGGCCCTTGGTGAACTTGACCTTGCCCTCGACGAGCGCGAAGAGGGTGTCATCCTTGCCACGGCCGACGTTCTCGCCGGGGTGGATGTGGGTGCCGTTCTGGCGGACGAGAACCTCGCCGGCCTTCACGGTCTGACCGTCAAAACGCTTGGTGCCCAGACGCTGGCCGCGGGAGTCGCGACCATTGCGGGAGGAACCGAGACCTTTTTTGTGTGCCATGTCAGGTACCTGCTCTCTAACTAACTAAAATGGTCGACTACTCGGCGACGGGAGCCTCGGGCTCCTCGACCTTGGTGGTCTTCTTGGCGCGGGAAGTGGCCTGGACCTTGGTGATCTTCAGCTTGGTGAGCTGCTGACGATGGCCCTTGAGGCGGTGGTAGCGCTTACGCTTGTGGAACTTGTAGACGAGCTGCTTCTCGCCCTTGAACTGCTCCAGGATCTCAGCAGTGACCTTAGCCTTGGCGAGCTTGGCAGGATCCGTGACGATCTTCTTGCCGTCGTTCAGGAAGATGACCTGAAGCTCGACCTTGGAGCCGGCCTCGCCCTCGATCTTCTCGACGGTGATGACGTCATCGGTGGCGACTTTATACTGCTTGCCGCCCGTAGAAACGATTGCGTACATGTTCTTGCCCTTCATGCATCAGTTGTGCAACGGTCGGATATGTTATCAGGTGGACAATGTCGCGTCAACGGATATATTCGACGTTTTCCCAGCATATTCACAGGTTCGACAAAGCCCGTGCGGCATACTCGCTCGTCAGGCTGCCGATTGGCGCTTCGAGGGCGCGGCCGAGCGGCTCCGTCTCCCCAC
>JAHHSP010000014.1 GCA_020025115.1 Collinsella sp.
CGTAATGACTGGATGATCGCTGCGGATCAGGCGCTTTCCGATCTGCGCCGCCGCTCGAGCGATGGCAAACTGACCACATCCGAGCGATGGGTCAAGCGGGCCTTCGCCCCTTCGGGAATGGATGCCCACGTCTTTGCCGAGGAGCTCCTTGCGTTCATCGAGGGGCAGACACATGCCGAGGACACCCCCTCTATGGGAAAACAGAATCTCCCTCTGGGGTATGACGATCGCCCCGAGCTCGACGAGCTTGGCCTGGACGAACCCCTGCCCCAACCGGAGGTGACGGACATCGTCATCCTATATGGCAAATCCGGCATCTACCTGTATTCCAAGCCGTGCATGTCGCACAGCTTCGCCCATGCTCTGTTCAACACGGCAGAGGGTGATGACCTGGCGACGTTTGTCGACGTGGTGCGCACCGAGTCACGTGTCTACCCTCGCCCGGTGGCCGCCTCGGACTTTCTGAACCAACCCTATCTGTGGTCCTCATCCAAGGTGGCCGGTCTGTTTGAGCGGGCTATGGATGACGAGGCGTATGCGGATATCGAAATTGTCACGACGAGCCTGAATGAGTCGTTTTTCTACTCCACGCGGCACCTGAGTCCCGCCCAGGGTGCGGCTCTGGCCGAGTGGTACGGAGTGGAGAAGTTTCGGAACCCGTAGAGGCTGCCCAAGCCGACCGAACATATCCGAGTCAGATTACCAACTTGCAGATAAAGGGGAAGCCTTATGGCAAAGCGCCGACTGACTGAAGACACGCCGTTTTTACGCACGCCCGACATGTATCAGATCGAGAACGACGCCCCGATCACCGAGTATTCCGAGCGGACGCTCGACTTGATTGCCGACGCAAAGAACGGCGGCATTCCGGACGGCGCTAACGCGTTTTGCAGTGTGGGAAAGGAAAAGCGCGGTACGGTGCAGATGCAGCTGTTCGCCGAGATCGACCCCGAGGCCGAGATATTCGTCGAGGTTGGGTTTCGCAGCCACGGTTGCCTGGCCGCTATCGCCTGCGCCACGGCGCTCGCCACCATGTTGCGCGGGAAGACGTTCGATGAGGCGCTTGCCATTACCAAGGAGGAGATCCTGGAGGCAGTCGGTGGACTGCCGAACGGGCGAAAGTACACGCTCACGTATGCGGTGGAGGCTGTGCGAGCGCTGATCGGCGACTATTTGCTGCGCATCAAGGAGTATAAGATCGACCAGCTCAACGAGATTGTCCACTGTGAGAGCATGTGCCCGAACTGTCTTCTCACCGAGAATTGCTCCCTGCGCGATGAGCGTGTTGACCAGGAGATGCGCGAGGCTGGAGAGATTGCGTAGGGGGGCGCGGTCGCTGGGTGAGATGGGCTGGACGGGTTCTGGAAGGGATCAATTTGTACCTGTCCCGTTTTGCCCCTTTCCCTTTTGGAGGTTACACGCCCGCGTTCATTATTCTCTAAATAGAATAATTCGCAGCTGGGGATTAAGCGTGTTATTCGAGCATAATTGAAACTGTATGTATGTGCACATTTTCGCCATGTGCGCGGCTATTTACGTTCCATGGGCGCGGGGGTGCCTGTGACGCCTTTTTTGGGGAGGGAATTATGAAAGAGAACACCGCCATGGAGCAAGTCGGCTCCGGTGCGGATCGTCTTGACTCCTTCTTTACCCGCCGTGGGTTTGTGAAGGTATCGGGCGCGTTCGTGGCGGGCATGGTGGCCCTGGGGTTGCTCCCGGACGCCGCCGCGGCAGCCCCCACGAGCTCCAAGGGCGAGGTTGATTATTATGCGACCCCGGCTCATGTGCTCAAGGTCAACCGTGCCCGCTGCACCGGGTGCCAGCGCTGCGAGATGATGTGCACACTCAAGAACGACGGTGCCTCCCAGCCGTCCGCCGCTCGCATCCACGTGCACGACGGCCTGCAGTTCGGATCCGATTGGGAGTCCTGCGACGGTTTGTTCTACTCGTGCGAGTGGCAGATCCGCGCGTGCCATATGTGCACCACCGCGCTGTGCCAGACCTCATGCCCGCACGCTGCCATCGTCACCCTCGAGGATGGCACCCGAACCGTCGACCCCGAGAAGTGCGTCGGTTGCGGTACCTGCGTCGCCGCTTGCCCGTGGCATATGCCCGTGGTCAACACCGAGACGCACAAGTCCACCAAGTGCGTGGCCTGCGGCCGTTGCGCCGAGCAATGCCCCAACGGCGCCCTCGAGCTCATCAAATGGGAGAACGTGAACCACTCATCCGGCCCCACCCGTTCCGAGAACAAATGGCCCTATGTCAGCGAAGTCCAGGATTTCGTCGGCGGCGGTAAGATCGCCCAGTAAAGGAGAAGCGCAATGGCTGAAACCTCTTACGGTTGGGCTGGCTGGATCGCCCGCGTCAACCTCACGAGCGGAGATATCACCGAAGAGTCCGATGTCGAGATGCAGAAGGACTACATCGGCGGCATGGGCTTCGCGAACAAGATCATGTACGACGAGGTCGGCCCCGAGGTCGATTGGATGGACGAGGAGAACAAGGCCGTTCTCGCCGTCGGCCCTCTGACCGGGTCCGGCGTGCCGCTGGCGGGTCGTTCCACTTGGGCGTCCCTGTCCACCTTCACCACCGACCACCTCGTGGTCGATATGCACTGCGGCGGCCAGCTCGGCGCGATGCTCAAGTACTCCGGTCACGACGGCCTGATCATCGAGGGCAAGGCCGACAAGCCCTGCTACATCTTCATCGATGACGACAAAATCAGCATCGAGGATGCTTCCGCCCTGTGGGGCAGGGGCACCCGCGAGACCACCGAGGCCCTGTGCAAGAAGCATGGCGCCGAGTGCTGCGTGGCCGCTATCGGCATGGCCGGCGAGAACCTGCTGCCCTACGCCTGCGTGATGAATACCCGCTCCCACTCCGCCGGCGCCGGCCTGGGTGCCGTCTTTGGCTCCAAGAACCTGAAGGCCGTTGTCGTTCGCGGCACCAAGGCATGCCACGTCGCCGACCCGCAGATGGTCGCCGACTTGTCCGACTACATGATCTCCCAAGTCATCGGCTCCAACAACAACCACGTCGTGCCGAGCACCCAGCAGTCCTGGGCCGAGTACTACGACGCCGGCTCCCGTTGGACCGCTCGCAAGGGTCTCTATTGGGCGGCCGCCGAGGGCGGCCCCATCGAGACCGGTGAGCCGAAGCCGTTCGAGCTCAACACCATGGGCTATCGCTGCATGAAGTCCACCAAAGACATGGGCCCCGCCGCCGAGAAGTACACGGTCAAGATGGCCGGGTGCCATGGGTGCCCCGTGCGGTGCTACGCCCAGGTCCATGTGCCCTATGTGCAGGAGAAGACCGGCTACGAATCCCAGGGCAACACCTGCGTTCCCGGCTTCCCGTTCTCCGTCTATATGCAACCCTTCCTCAAGGCCGAGGGCATCTTCGAGGAGGATGGCAAGACGCTGTCCGACCTCTCCGTAAACTACAACATGCTCATCTCCGCCACCGTCGACGACCTGGGTCTGTGGTGCAATTACGCCCAGCTCTACCGCGACCTGGCCTACACCTATTCTGCGGGCATCCTTGAGAAGCACGTCCCGGCCGAGCAGATGGCCCAGTACAACTTCGACGCCATCATCCACGGCCAGGATCCCTCGAGTTTCGTCAAGATCTTGATCGACATCGCCTCCAACGACGTCGAGAACAAGCCGATCTCCCTGCTCGGCCATGGTCCCATCGTCTGGGCCGAGGAGTGGGGGTGCATGGATTGGTTCGACAACGCCAAATCTGCGCTGATCAATTATCGCGGATGGCCCGTTCACCATGCCATCGAGTGCTTCGGCCAGGTCGGCGGCCTGTATAACATGATGTTCAACCGCGACGACATGATTCACTCCGCCGTGAACTTCCAGGGTTGCGGCCTGCCCCAGGAGCTCAAGGAGGAGATGGCCGCCGAGATGTGGGGCGAGGGCGCCATCGACATGGTGAAGAACTACACCAAGATGAACGAGGCCAAGGCCGAGTTCGCTTGGTGGAGCATCGTGACCGACGTGCTGCACGACTCCCTGGTCCTGTGCAATTGGGTCTGGCCGATGGCCATGGCACCGGCAAAGGAGCGCAGCTACCGTGGAGACTTGGACCTGGAGGCTCAGTTCTACACCGCCGTCACCGGTCAGAAGGTCACTATCGACGACCTGTACAAGGCCGGAGAGCGCATCATGACCCTCCAGCGCGCCAATACGGTTCGCGGTATGAGGGATAAGGACGGCAACGTGGGTTGCAACGACCTGCGTAACATTCACGACGTCATCACGGAGTGGGTATTCGAGAAGGACCCCGAGATCGAGCCCTTCACCCCGGGCACCGACAAGATGGAGCGCAAGGACTGGAAGAAGGCCCTTACCATGCTCTACAAACGCTTCGGTTGGGATGAGGATCTCGGCTGTCCGACCAAGGAGTGCCTGAAGGACCTCGGTATGGACGACGTCGCCGAGGACCTCGAGTCCCGCGGCCTGCTCACCGAGGGTGGCGTTGCCTTTGGCAAGCGCACCCGCACGTACGACCACATTCTCGAAAAGTACTGCGGCGACAACCCGGCGCTGTTCGCTTAAGTCGCTTGAGGTAGAGGAGCAACTATGGCTGATGAGACCAAGGAGACGAGCGTGGCCGATACCACGTCGGAGACTCCCAAGAAGAAGCGCGATTGGAAGGGCAAGCGCCTCCCCATCGCGATCGCCGCCGTCGTGGCCGTGACGGTCCTCGGCGTCGCCGGATGGGCCTGGCGTGCCACCCCCGGCTACTGCGATGCCCTGTGCCACAGCACGATGGGCAAGTACTACGACACGTTCGAGAATCAGACCGATTCCCTGGCGTTCGCACACAAGGGTGTTGCGAACGGCAAGTGCCTGGACTGTCATGAGAACACGCTCGACACCTCCATGCGCATGGCTCAATCCCAGCTTTCGGGTAATCACGATACCCCGCTCGCCAAGGTGGCCTACACCAATGAGTTTTGTCTGCAGAGCGGTTGTCACGCCGGCGCCGGCATCATGCCCGGTTCGAGCGAGTCCTCCACCAAGGACCTCGCCTTCGACCCGCATAGCGATTATCACGGCGTGCAGCAGTGCAACTCCTGTCACCGCATGCACGATCAAAGCGTTTTCACCTGTGCCGGCTGCCACCAGGTCGGTGCCTGGGAGGGTGAGGGCGGCATCCCCGAGGGTTGGGTCAAGCAGGAGCTCGGCGATGGCTCCGAAGGCGCTGTGCCGGAGGGTTGGACCACGCCATTTCTGAACGACCAGGCCGAGTAATTCCGGTTGCCCGCTATAGGGTATCAAGAAGGGGCGGGCCTTTGGGCTCGCCCCTTATCTCAAGTGGACTGGGATTGTCAATGATCCGCGTCCCTAAACCGCACATATAGGTGTGGCATACTCTTCCACCAGATAGACGGATAGCGAGGAGCATAACTATGACCAAGATCGATTTTAAGCCGCGTGGCGTTTGCGCACGCTTGATCCACGTGGAACTGTCCGAGGATGGCCAGACCATCGAAAGTGTTTCGTTCGAGGGCGGTTGCAGCGGCAACCTCAAGGCCATCGGCAAGCTCGTGGCCGACCAACCGGTCGACCGCATCGTCGAGATGCTCGAGGGCAACACCTGCGGTCCGCGCAAAACCTCCTGCGCCGACCAGATGACCCGCGCCCTGCGCGAGGCGCAGGGGCAGCTCGCGGGGTAACTGCGATAGACTGGGCGCCGAGAATCGACGGGCGACGCGATGAGAGCTCGGTCGTTCGGCCTCGACGGCATGACAAGTCGGTAATGTGTTATACGGGGAAGCGCGCATGAACAGCGAGTGTCGTGAACAGATGAATCGAAAGTCCGCCGGCGTCAACGGCGGCGGTTTGTCGCGCCGCTCCCTTTTCAAGGGTGCGGCCGCGGCGACCGCGGCGCTCGGTGCCGCTTCTCTCGTGGGCTGCGGCCCGAAGGGAGACGAACGGCAAGTAAGCGGCGAGCCCCAGGTCATCACGGATGACTCGAAGATCGTGAATGTGACCGAGGAATTCAAGAGCATCGACAACCCTCTTGCCGTCCAGTCCACTTGGGATCTGCCCCTGGGTACGGTGCCGTTCCATTCCGAGGGCGCGTGGGCCGCGCTGCTTGAGGCTCCTTCCAGCGCGCGCTCGGTAAACACGCTCGGCATCATGTCCCTGTCGTCGGGTGCGCGCACCACGCTGATTTCCCAACCCACCAAAGGTGGTGCGTATGGTTTCCACGACGTTTGCTGCGGCGAGACGGTGTATGCGTGGATCGAGATGAACTATTCCGAGGCGTCGTGGACGCTCCTTGCCCAGGAGCTGCGCAATGGCGCGCTCGTAGGCGAGGCGGTCGAGCTCGATCATGGGAACTCGGATTGGGAGCCGGCGCGCTTCACGGTGGCCGGCGGACATGTCATTTGGCAGAAGATGCCACTCGCCAGCGGCTCCAAGCGCGCGGAGTTCTCACATTGCTACAGCTGGGCGTTCGGCGACGCCAAGGCCAAGGATCTTTACGAGAGCCAGGGTCGTTTTGCCACGTGGCCGCGTGCGAGCGGGGGGTACCTTACCATCGCGCCGCGCGTGAACACCGAAGAAGGCACGTTCTATGGGATAACTGCGCTCGACCTCGACGGCGGCAAAATGGTGGACCAACTTGTCATGCCTCAGAATGTGAGTCCGTTCGAGGCCGTGTACATGAACGGAACGTTCGCGTTCTCCGTCGAGGCGAACTACGGGTATGGCGGCAGCTTGGGCAACATGGGCACCTTCATCGGCCGCGAGGGTGGCCCGTTCGTGCATCTGAGCCGAGAGCCCCTCGCCTGTGTGGCGGGAAAGGGGAGCCGCTACCTCATCAAGGCTCGCTCGTCGCATTTTGTGGTGGATGTCGAGGGACAGACGTATGCGATTCTGCCCGCGCCCGACAAGGCCACCGATTACGGAGATTATCCTGCGAGCGTGGGTGAGACCGATAGGTTTGTGACGTTTGCCACGGTCCGTGGCGACAACGGCCTGCCTGCAGCCGTGCAGCTCAGGGTGTTCCCGCTGGCATAGCCTGTTCGGATCCCGCTGCCCGCGATGCGCAATTGGCGCAATTGGGGACGGGTACATATTGCGCATCGAACGACAGTCTTGCGAGTATGTGGACCGGCGCGGCGATGCGCAATATGTACCCGTCCCCAATTGCACGGGGTGCTTGATTGAGTCTCCGTCATATTGGGCATACTCCCTCTAAGATATGCGTCGCGCTTGTGCGTTAAAATATAACGACGCTTGATCACGAGACGAGGAGGCCGCCCATGGCTTCAGATACACGTAAGATTTTGTTGGTTGAAGACGAGAAGGCCATCCGCGACGCGGTGGCGGCATACCTCGAGCGCGAGGGTTATTGGGTCGTGGGTGTTGGCGACGGCCAGTCCGCTGTCGAGGAGTTCGAGAAGCATCAGTTCGATCTGATCGTTCTCGACCTCATGCTTCCCAAGCTTTCCGGTGAGCGCGTTTGCCGTGCGATCCGCGATACTTCGGATGTGCCGATCATCATGCTCACCGCAAAGGGCGAGGTCGAGGATCGCATCATCGGTCTCGAGCTCGGCGCGGATGACTACCTCATCAAGCCGTTCTCCCCGCGCGAGCTGGTTGCTCGCGTGCGCGCCCTGTTCCGCCGCGCCCACCAGGCCGATGAACCGCAGGTCGAGGTGCTCGACTTCGGCGACTTGGTGATCGATATCTCCGGCCATAAGATCTTGGTCGAGGGCAAGGAGGTCGACCTCACCGCTTCCGAGTTCAAGCTCCTCACCACGCTCGCCCGTCACCCGGGTCGCGTGTACAACCGCATGGAGCTTGTGGAGAAGGTTCTCGGCTACGATTTCGAGGGTTATGAGCGCACCATCGACAGCCATGTCAAGAACCTGCGCGCCAAGCTGGGCGATGATCCCAAGAAGCCCAAGTGGCTCTACACCGTCCACGGCGTGGGCTATCGCTTCGAGGCTCCCGCGCAGACGGACAAAGCCGACAAGTAACACGTCTGCAGACGGGCGCCGCGAACAGTCGTGGCGCCCGTTTTTTCGTTTTTCGAGCATTCCCAATCGGGGGCGGCGCAACTTGAGACAGCTCGGGTGATGCAATTTGTACCTGTCCCCATTTGAGATCCAGCCATGAGGAGGGTGAGATGGCGCGTTTGGTCATCGGGCAAAAACACGGTTACGAGGGCGATCAGGCTTCGAGCCGTGCGAGTTGGAACACACCGCATGCCACACCGCGAACCGGCATTAGCTACGGCGGCAGGATGGCGCTCTCCTTTGCCCTGACCTCATTGGTAACGGTCATGATCTTGGCATCTGTGGTCATGGTGGTATGGGGAGGAGCGTTCTCCGATTACACCCGCGCCAACGTCGAGGAGATCGCAAACGTGGTGGCCGCCAAGATCGCCGAGATATACGGGGCGGACGGCGGATGGAAGCGCGAGTCGCTCGCCGCTCTCGCCGAGTCCAGCGCCTTGTCCGATGACATCGGCCTGCAGGTCATGGATGTCAACGGCAAGATTTTGTACGACGATACCCTGCCCGCGCGCCACGCCAAAGAGCACAGCCCCGTTTCAAAAGCCCCCACGGATCCCGAGTCCGCCGTAATGGTGCCCATCATCGCAGCGGACGGAGTGCGCATCGGCGATGCCCGCCTGTGGGTGTTCGGCAGCGACGCCCTGCTCACCAAGGCCGATACGGCTTTTCGCGAGCGCACGTTCAATGCCATGGGCCTCGCGGCGTTCATCGCCATCTCCATCTCGGTCATCGTGGGCTTCTTGGTTTCGCGCATGTTCACCAAACCCGTGGGCATCATCACCGATACCGCCCGTCGCATCCGCGAGGGCGATTTGTCGGCGCGTACCAATATGCGCGGTGATGACGAGATAGACCAGCTCGGCGAGACCTTCGATGAGATGGCGGCCAGTCTCGAGCGCGACCTCAAGCGCGAGCGTCGCCTCACCTCTGACGTGGCGCATGAGCTGCGTACGCCGCTCATGGCCATGCAGGCCACGGTCGAGGCCATGCAAGACGGCGTGTACCCCACCGACAGCGAGCACCTGGAGACCGTCGCCTCCGAGACGCGTCGCCTCGCGCGCCTCGTGCAGCAGACGCTCGATCTGAGCCGTCAGGAGAACCATGCGGCGCCGTTGCGTCTCGATCAGGTCGACATCGTCCAGCTCACGCGGACCATCGTGAACAACCAGCATCAGCTCTTCCACAACAAGGGGCTGCATTTGCGTTTCGCCGATGAGATGCAGGGCCGTTCCGCGGTGATAACCTGCGACGCGGACATGATCACCCAGTGCGTCATCAATCTCATGAGCAATGCGATGCGCTACACCCCCGAGGACGGCTGGGTCGTGGTGTCGGTCCATGGGGATCGAAAGCATGTGATGGTGACGGTTTCCGACACGGGCATCGGCATCGCGAAGGACGATCTCGCGCGCATTTTCGGGCGCTTCTGGCGCGCCGATGCCAGCCGCGCCCGTGAGGCGGGTGGGCTGGGCGTGGGCCTGGCCGTTACCAAGCAGATCGTCGAGCGCCATCACGGATTCATCGCCGTGGAGTCCGAACTCGAAAAAGGCACGACTTTTACGATTCATCTGCCCCGCGAGCTGGAAGCCGAGGGCACTTCAACTACAATGAGACATTAGCTGTAAAACCTCGGAGGGGCGCCGCGCGGCCCTGGTCGGCCCACGGAGTGGCGTATGACGCCGGTCCCAAACTGCATGAAGGAGAACGAGCACGTGAGTACCCGTAGCGCTCAGAACAAGCGAAGCCAGAACAAGCTGCAGGGCGTGTCTGGATCCGGCATGGCCCGCAAGTCCACCGCCTCCGCCAAGCCCGCCCGTCCCGCGGGCGGATCGGTCCGCGTGGTCCCGGCGACCGCCAAAGCCAAGCGCGCCGCCGCCGAGCGCGGGGAGGACATCTCCAACCTGTCCAAAGAGGAGAGGAAGGCCCGCAAGGCCGAGCTGCGCCGTGAGGAGGATCGCGTTTACACCGCGTCCAGCCAGCTCATGAAGGAGGACGAGGATTATCCTCGGTACCGTCGCATCTGGTGGGTCCTGCTCGCCATCGGCATCCTGGCGCTCATCGGCACTTGGGTCCTGCTGGCCGTTCTCGGCCAGGATGGCATGGCCGAGTCCGGCGCCCAGACCGCGCAGTTCGCCCTGATCGTGGCGGCCTATGCCGCGATCATCGTCGCCTTCATCTTCGACTTCATCAAGATCCGCCCGATCCGCAATGCCTGCCGTGACAGGGCCGCCGGGATGACTGCCGCCAAGCTCGACGAGGTCATCGCCCGTTCCATGGCGCCCAAGGACAAGAAGCAGGGCAAGTAGCATATGTTCAAGACCGAACTTACCGTGGAAGATGCCCGCGCCGGCATGCTCAAGCTGCAGCCCAAGATCGAGCGTTACGCCGACCTGATCGTGCGCAAGGGCGTGAACGTCGCCGCGGGGCAGGAGGTCGTCATCCAGGCCCCGGTCGAGGTTGCGTCGTTTGTGCGTACGCTGGTCGCACATGCGTATGCCGCCGGCGCCGGCCATGTGACCGTGATTTGGGCCGATGATGAGGTCACGCGCCTGACGTATGAGAACGTCGATGCCGCTTGGTTCGAGACGGTTCCTTCCTGGCAGCGCGAACAGCTCGATTCGCTCGCCGAGAGCGGTGCATGCTTCATCTTCGTCGAGGGCGCGGACCCCGAGGCCCTCAAGGGCGTCGATCCGGCCAAGCCCGCAGCTGCCTCCAAGGCGCGCAACACTCAGTGCAAGGCGTATCGCCGCGGTATGGATTTCAACATCAACCCGTGGTGCATCGCCGGTGCGCCTGTGGCTGCGTGGGCCCGCCGCGTGTATCCGGGCGTCGAGGACGAGGTCGCCGTGTATCGTCTGTGGTGCGCGATACTCTCCGTCGCCCGCGCGGACGGTGATGATCCCGAGGCTGCGTGGGAACTGCACGATGCCACGTTCGAGAAGAATCTGCGCCTGTTGAACGACCGTCATTTTGACCGGCTTCACTATACTTCGGCCAATGGCACCGACTTGTGGGTCGGTATGACCGACCGCCATGTGTGGGAGGGCGGCTCGAGCGTGACGCCCGATGGCCGCGAGTTCTCCCCGAATATTCCCACGGAAGAGGTTTTTACCTCACCGGATTGCGATCGCGTGGACGGCATCGTGTATTCGACCCTGCCGCTCGTGTGCCATGGCAACAAGATCGATCGCTTCTGGCTGCGCTTTGAGAACGGCGTCGTCGTGGAGTTCGATGCCGAGGTGGGCCGCGATGCGCTTGCGAGCATTCTGGAGACCGACGAAGGCGCGCGTCGTTTGGGCGAGGTCGCGTTGATTTCGAAGAACACGCCGATTCGCGAGACGGGGATCTTGTTCTACGACACGTTGTACGACGAGAACGCGAGTTGTCATTTGGCGCTGGGGTCTGCCTTCCCCGAGTGCTACGACGGCGGTTGTGACCTGTCTGCCGAGGAGCTGCGTCGGCGCGGCCTGAACAAGAGCGCCACGCACGTCGATTTCATGATCGGTGCTGATGACTTGGATATCACGGGCATCACGGCCGACGGCGAGGAGGTTCCCATCTTCGTGAACGGGCAGTGGACCTGGGAGTAGGCTTTGGCCGCCGATGAGAGTCGGCGGCCTTTTTTATGCGAAATGCATCTCGCCGGTGCTGCTGGGCGGCATCGACCGTGGACGGGGCTTGTGGCGAGCATGTTCCATAAGAGGGATTGCAAGTTGTCGCAACGGGGTTTGGACCCACGGGATATACAAAAAACGCGAGGGCGCACGGCTCCTCGCGTTCAAGTTCACGGGTGGGTCATCAGGGGTTCGAACCCTGGGCCTTGGGATTAAAAGTCCCCTGCTCTGCCAGCTGAGCTAATGACCCGCGTTCTGCATTGTACCACGGGCGGGGGATGTGGCAATCGCGCCAGTGCATGATGAGCGAAGAGGGCTCGTCCTTTCACGTTTTGCCCGCGATGGACGCCGTTCTTTTGGCCCTATTGGTTGCGGAGCCGCTACGGTGATGGAAGGGGTCTGGCCACGTTCGGCTTGCTTGTTGACGCTGGTGGTTTTTGCAATGAAATACCACCCTATACCAATCACGGGTAAAAACTGCCGTTCACCGAAAGGCAACCACGGCGCAGACGTGAAATAAAGGGGGCACCTTACAGTTGTTTACAAATTGCGCGTGGTTTGCTGGTAGTAACCACCTTCCACGCGAGAACCTCATCAACTGGCATTTTCGGGGAAGGGGACAAACGTGAGTGAAGATTCGATTTTCAAACGCAACTGGGTGAAGGGCTCGGCGGTTTTGGCTACCGCGGCACTTTCACTGGCGCTTGCCGCGCCTGCACAGGCTGCTCCGCTGGCGAAGGTCAAGAGCGCAACTCAGGGCGCGACCGAGAACGTGGTCGAGGTGACGTTCCAAGGCGGCGACGGCGCCGATGTGAAGGGCCGCATCACGTTCCTTGAGGAAGGCATTTTCCGTTACAACGTGGACCCGTCGGGAACGTTTGACGAGTACGCGGTGCCGACCAATTCGAAACACAGCGCTCACATCCAGGCGCAACCCGATTCGGACAAAGATGCCTACAGCCACCCGAAGGCAACGGTCGAGACGAATGGCGGCAGCATCCTCATCAAGTCCGGGAAGACCACCATCACCCTCGATAAAGAAACCGCCAAGATGAAGGTTTCCGTGGGTGATAAGGAGCTGTTTTCCGAGGCGGCGCCGATCGATTTGTCGAGCTCGTCAACCGTTCAGACGCTCGATGCCGATGCCAAGGAGTTCTTCTTTGGCGGCGGTACCCAGAACGGCCGCTTTACCCATAAGGGCAAGACCATCAAAATCGCCAACACCAACAACTGGGTCGACGGCGGTGTTGCCTCGCCCAATCCGTTCTATTGGTCCAGCGACGGTTACGGCGTGCTCCGCAACACCTTCAAGCCGGGCTCTTACGACTTTGGCGAGGCCGACGCCTCCCAGGCGAAGCTCTCCCACGAGGAAAATGAGTTCGACGCCTACTACTTCCTCTCGGACGGCACCTCTCGCGCCGCAGTCGCCCAGGACGTCCTCGACGGTTATTTCGATGTGACCGGCGACCCGGTGCTCCTGCCGGAGTACGCCTTCTATCTGGGGCATCTGAACGCCTACAACCGCGACGGCTGGAGCAAGACCGGCGGCGGCACAAAGTGGGAGACGAAGTACGGCAAGCCCGCCGGTGAGGCCGGAGAGGTCAAATACGAGAAGGGCTACAACGCTAACGACAATCGCCCTGACGGCAGCATGACGAGCGAGTCTCTGAACGGCCATGGTCCCTCTGTCGCAGCCGACGGCTTCAAGCCCAAGGAGTTCTCCGACGAATTCTCCGCACAGCAGGTTATCAAGGACTACGAGAAGGCCGACATGCCTCTCGGCTGGTTCCTCCCCAACGACGGCTATGGTGCGGGTTACGGGCAAAACGGTTATGGCAAAACCGAGAACAACGAGGCCGAGCGCAACAAGGCCATCGATGCCAACGTTGCAAATCTGCGCGAGTTCACCGACTATGCCAACGCACGCGGTATCGAGACCGGACTGTGGACGCAGTCGAACCTTGAGCCGGTGGCTAACGAGCAGTGGCATCTGCAGCGCGACTTCAAGAAAGAGGTCGAGGCAGGTGGCATCTCGGCGCTCAAGACCGATGTCGCTTGGGTTGGATCCGGTTATTCGTTCGGCCTGGACGGCATCAAGAAGGCATACGACATCGCGACGAACGACGAGTTCGCCGACCGCATGCGCCCCAACATCGTCACGCTCGACGGATGGGCGGGCACCCAGCGTTACGGCGGCATCTGGACTGGCGACCAGTACGGCGGCGCTTGGGAGTACATCCGCTTCCACCTGCCGACGTACATCGGCCAGTCCCTTTCCGGCAACCCCAACATCGGCTCCGATATGGACGGCATCTTCGCCGGTGCGCCGATCATCGCCACGCGCGACTACCAGTGGAAGGCCTTCACCCCCACTATGCTCGACATGGACGGATGGGGTTCGTACCGCAAGAGTCCGATGACGCACGGCGACCCGTATACGGGCATCTCTCGCATGTACCTGAAGCTCAAAGCGCAGCTCATGCCCTATATTTACACGAGTGCCGCTTCGGCTGCGAACATCGATACGGGCAATGGCGATACCGGCTTGCCCATGATTCGCGCCATGCTGCTCACCGATGACTCCGAGTTCGCCGCGAGCACTGAGACGCAGTATCAGTACACCTTCGGCAAGTACTTCCTGGTTGCCCCGGTGTACCAGAACACGGCGGATGCGAACAACACGGGCGATGACGTCCGCAATGGCATCTACCTGCCCAATTACAACAAAACCAAAGACGGCGCGGTGGATGAGCAGAACCCGACCGTCTGGATCGATTACTTCACCGGCAAGCAGTACCGTGGCGGGCAGGTGCTCAACAACTTCGATGCGCCGCTGTGGAAGCTGCCCCTGTTCGTCCAGGCGGGCGCCATCGTGCCCATGTACGAGGAGAACAACAACCCTCAGGCGATCAGCGAGACCAATAAGAAGGGCCTCGATAAGACCCGCCGTATCGTCGAGTTCTGGCCTGCCGGTGACTCCGAGTACACGCTGTTCGAGGATGACGGCAAGACCGTCAATTCCAATCAGAAGAATGTGGATGGTTACGGCGTGGTCGAGAACGTCGACTACGGCAAGCATGTATCCACCAAGATCACCTCAAAGGTCGAGGGCGATACCGCAACGTTGACCATCGGCAAGTCCGAGGGAAGCTACGCCGGGTACAACTCTAAGCGCTCGACCACCGCTGTGGTGAACGTGACCGCTGCGCCGTCCCAGATCGTCTATGGCGGCCAGCAGATCGAGAAGGTCAACGACAAGGCGGCCTTTGACAAGGCCAAGGACGACGGCAAGGGCGCAAAGGCCGTGTGGTACTACGAGCAGTCGCCCGACCTGAACACCGCTCCCGAGAGCGAGAAGTTCGGCGAGACGAAGATCACCACCACCCCGAAGGTCTATGTGTTCCTGCCCCAAACCGACGTGGCGCAGCATGAGCAGAAGCTCGTGATCAAGGGCTTTGCGAACGACCCCAAGCTCGGCGGCAACACGCTGCAGCAGGACCTCGGCACTCCGGCCAAGTTGGAGTCCACCGAGGAGAACAAGACTCCTACGAGCATCAAGCTCACATGGGATAAGGTGGATGGCGCAACCGGCTACGAGCTGCTCATCGATGGCTCGCTGAACGCCGTTGGCGATGTGGTCGAATTCAACCATACCGACCTGCCGTATCACTCGACGCACACCTACCAGATTCGCTCGCGCAACGAGAACGGTTTCTCCGCATGGAGCGAGAAGATCGTGTCGACGTCTCTCGAGGACCCGTGGCGCAACACGCTGGCACCGGCCAAAAGCGGTAACGGGCTCGCGGTTGACTGGAACGGCGGCGACACCTGGGGCGAGCTCGGCTTTGCCTTCGATCACGATAAGAACACCATGTTCCACTCCGGGGACATCCCGGGCCTGAAGATCCCGATGACGATCGACTACGGCAAGGTGTACGAACTCGATGAGTTCGTATACGTTCCGCGCGAGAACGCCGGCAACGGCAACATCTCCAAGATGAAGATCGAGACGAGCGTCGACGGCCAGCATTGGACTGAGCCGATTGAGGTGAACTGGACGCCGGACAATTCGGAGAAGACCGTTGATCTCGATGGCCGCCTTGCCCGGTACCTGCGCCTCACGCCGCTCGAGGGTAGATCGGGTCACTTCTCCGCAAACGAGCTGATCCTCAACAAGCAGGATGGCTCCACCGGTAGGCAGCTTGGGTCTTTGATCGGCAAGGAGACGGTCTGCGACGAGGACTACGTCCACTTGAAGGGCAACGCCTTGGGCATCGAGCAGGGCGACGCATCCTGGGACAGCCATGTCGCGGGCCGCGGGGCGGACTTCAACATGAACGGCGCGTATGACGCGTACGACATCTCGGTCACCATGTCCAAGCTCGACGGAGGCACCAAGAAGACCGATAAGGTGTCCGGCGGCATCGTGTTGATTCCCAACAAGACGGAGGCCAAGCGCGGTGAGGTCGTCACGTTTGACGTGTACGCCGACGATGCCCGCGCGGTCAACGCCCTCGGTGCGCTCGTTCACTACGATACCGAGAAGTTCAAGGTGGTTGACGGCAGCGTTGCGCAGGGCGCCGGGACCTTTGGCATGGAGAACCTGAACACGGTGAAGCGTCCCGGTTCGGTGAACCTCACGCTCGCCAACAAGGGCGATCAAGATCTGTACAACGGGTCCGGTTCGGTTGCGACCTTCCAGCTCGAGGCGCTGCAGGACGGTCCGGTCGAGCTCAAGGACGCAACCGGTTGGCTCGTCGGCCCGCAAGGTGATTTTGTCGAGGCCGACCTACTCGCCAAGGGCGAGCTGCCCGAGGCCCCGCAAACCAGCACGCACGAGCTCGAGCAGCGCGACTTTGACATCACCATCACCAACAACGCGCTGACCGAGGATAACGGCTCGAATGTGTCGCAGATGATTCAGGGCGGTAAGTTCAACCCGCTCTTCGATGGCGTTGAGAATCACGACGGCGGCTCGGGTTCCGGCTGCCTGGAGCTCAAATGGTCCACGACGACCGATGTGGTTTCCATCGACGGCATGAAGATCTCCTTCAAGCTCAAAGAGCCCCGCGCACTCAAAGAGGTGGAGCTTGTCAATCGTCGCGACGCCCGCGGCGAGGTCAATGGCAACGGTTTTGTTAAGAAGGTCGCGGCGACGATCACGTTCGAAGACGGCACGCAGGAGTTCGGCGGCGGCGAGTACGACACCGTGCAGGCCAAGTACGTGTTCGCCCCCTCTGCGGAGAACGCGAACAAGAAGGTGAAGCAGGTCGACATCAAGCCGCTCGAGACCAACAACGGCCCGCACATGTTGACGATCTCCGAAGTCAACTTCCGCTACGAGAAGGCGGGCGCGACCGCCGATGCCATCGAGCTCGGCGAGAACCAGACTTCGCTGTACGTCGGGGACCTTGCCTCGGTGAAGGCGAAGGTCTTGCCGCAGGACGACCGCTACCCCTACTTTACGGTCGAGTCTGATAACCCCTCCGTCGCTTCCGTGGTTTCGCGTACGGATGCCGACGGAAAGCAGGCATGGTATGTTCGCGGCGAGTCCGAGGGCACTGCAAAGATCACGGTGAAGGCCGCGGTCGACCCTTCAAAGACGGCCGAATACCAGGTCACGGTGAAGGCCGGTGCAGACACCAGGCCCCTGGAGGACGCCCTCGCCGAGGCCACCATGTTCAGCGCGGACGCCTATACGCCCGAGAGCTACGCTCAGCTCGAGCAGGCTGTGAAGGAGGCCCGTTCCCTGCTGAACGGCAACCCCACCAAGAGCCAGGTTCTTGCCGCCACGAACAAGGTCGAGAAGGCCGTCTCCGCTCTGAAGATGCGTCCGGTCGATGAGAAGACCCTCATCAACACCGAGGAAAACAAAGACACGGTGAATGTCGCATTTGCCACGAGCCAGGCGGGCGAGCATCCGATGGAGTATGCGCTCGACTACGATACCGAGAGCACTTGGCACTCGGATTACAGCGGGGCGCACAAGCTGCCCCAGGGGCTGATCTTCGACCTTGGGTCGGAGTACGACTTGACGGACGTCACGTTCCTCGCACGTCATGACGGCGGCATCAACGGAGATGTTTTCGAGGCTCAGGTGTATGTCGGTTCGAGCGTGGACGAGCTCAAAGACGGCGGCACGCTGGTGGGGACTTTCAAGTTCGACAATAACGGCAAGGTTCTCAACAACCGCGATGAGTTCAAGCAGATGGCATTCGGCGCACGTCGCACGCAGTTTGTGAAGGTGCTGGCCACCCACGCCGGAGGCGATAAGACCGACGCGTACGCCTCCATGGCAGAGGTTCGCTTCTACGGGTCCAAGCCCGAGGTGCCCGGCAAGGTCGATGTGTCCAAGCTCGAGAAGCTCGTGGCCGATATCGAGGCCGAGAAGCTCGTGGCCGAGGATTATACGCAGGCGACTTGGGAGCCCTTTGCAAACGCGCTTCACGATGCCAAGGAACTGCTCAAGAATCCCGGTGGCGACCAGAAAGTGGTCGATGAGCTGGCAGAGCGACTGGGCAATGCCCGCAAGGCTCTGGTGAAGAGCGACGTGGCCCCGCAGGAGAAGCCGGATAAGACCGCCCTCGAGGCACTGGTCGCCGAGGCCGGTAAGCTCGACACCGAGGGCAAGACCTCCGCGCTGGTCGAGCGCCTGAACGCGGCCATCGCCGGTGCAAACGCCGTACTTGGGGACGACGCCGCGACCGACGAGCAGGTCAAGGCCGCCTTCGACGAGCTGAAGGACGCCATCGACGCGCTCAAGGGCGACAACGGTGGCGACAACAACGGTGGCGACAACGGCGACAACGGTAGCGACAACGGCGGCACCGGCGACAACAACGGGTCCGACAACAGCGGCACCACGGGTGGCGGTTCCACCGGTGGCCAGGGGGCTGGCAACGGTTCCAACAAGGGCCAGGGCGCATCGAACGCCTCCGGTCTGCCTCAGACGGGCGACCCTGCGACGGTTGCCGTTGCAACGGCCGGAATCTCCGGCGCGATCGCCTCTTTCTTCGGCGCCTTCCGCCGTCGCCGGAATAAGTAGCGTGCACGAGCGCTGAACTGCGTTCGATGATCTCGCGTGAGCCGGGTGCCTCGGGGCACCCGGCTTTTTTGTTGAAGGACTGGTTATCAAATGCATAAATAAGGCATACGCTCACCAAATTACGAATAAAAATAATTTCCTACGCGAAACTCTGCAAAATCACGTACAATACCCCGAGACCATACGGCCTTTAAGCCGGTACCGAGAGACCGCAAAGGGGACGAGATGGGTTTGAATCGCCC
>JAHHSP010000140.1 GCA_020025115.1 Collinsella sp.
CCTCGGAGACGTTCTGGCGGTCGTCGGCGTTCTTGATGCGCAAAACGCGGGCGAGGCCGTCGGCAGAGGCCTGGGTCAGCCAGACGAGCGGACGGGCGACCTTTTGGAACAGCGTGAGGGGCTTGGCGACGCGCTTGGCCATGCCCTCGGCGTCGGCCAGGGCGATACGCTTGGGCACAAGCTCTCCCACGACGATCGAGAGGTAGGAGACGGCGAGCGTGATGAGCACGGGCGCGAGGCCGGGGGCGACCATGGCCAGCGCTTCGATGCCAAAGCTCGACAGCCACTGCGCCAACGGGTCGGACAGGTTCGTCGAGGCGACCGCCGAGGACGCAAAGCCCACGAGCGTGATCGCGACCTGGATGGTGGCGAGGAAGTTGCCGGAATCGGCGGCGAGCTCGGCGGCACGGGCGGCACGGCGGTCGCCCTCCTCCGCCTCATGGTCGAGCACGGCGCGCTTGGCCGTGGTGAGGGCCATCTCCGACATGGAGAAGTAACCGTTGACGATGGTGAGTACGAGCGTGGTGATGATACTGATGGTGATGTCCATGGGGACGGGTTCGAACCTCCTGGGTAGGTGTGCAGATCGATGACGGCCGAACGGGGCGTCCAAAGGCATACGGTGCAGCGCATCCGCCGCGCCGGGGCATCGCCCCGCGCTCGACGCGCGCCCCCGCCTTCAAGCCACATCGCATGGCCGGCCGAGTAGTTAGATCACGAAGAGGACCACCGCCAAGAACTGCAGCACGCTGCCGGCAAGGACCCACAGGTGAAAGATGCTGTGCATATAGCGAATTTTCTTGAGCACGTAAAACGCCGCCCCGACGGTGTAGCACACGCCGCCGACGGCGAGCAACGCGAGCGCGACGGGGTGCAATGCGGCGACGAGCTGCGGCAGACGGAAGACGACGAGCCAACCCATCGCGACGTAGATCGCGGCGGTGAGCCAATGGGGCTGGCGCTCGCGCATGAACGCCTCGAGCAGCACGCCCGCGATCGCGATCGCCCACACGACGATGCACAGAGCGACACCGCCGGCATCGGCCAGCGTGATAAGGCAAAACGGGGTGTACGTTCCCGCGATGAGCAGGTAGATGCAGCTATGGTCGATCACGCGAAAGACGCGCTTTGCGGCCGGGACCGCGATGGCGTGATACAACGTCGATGCAAGATACTCGAGGATGAGCGTGACGCCGAAGACGATTGCGCTGGCGAGCGATGCCGGATGGGCCCCATGCATGGCCGCCTTCACGACCATGACGACGAGCGCGGCGATGCCGAGGGCGGCGCCGATGCCGTGCGTGATGGAATTCGCGATCTCCTCGCCCAGCGTGTACTGGGGCACCAAGTGACGCTTGACCGTACGAGCCGCCGCCTTGACCGGCGCTCCGACGGTGGCGACCGCCTCCTTCGCAGTCGAACCGGCGGCATGCAGCAAGCGCTGCGCCCGCGATGCCGCGTCGGCGCGCGCTATGGGAACAGGGGCAGCCGCGACATCGGGTCGCGGCGAGGGACTGTCACTCGCGTCAGGCATGGTCTGAAATCGGCCTCCAAAAATAGCTACATTGGACGTTACTATAGCAAAATGACATGGTACGCGCGAGGAAGCGCACCGCGTCGCCCATGTCTATGAAGACTCGCCACAAACCGCGCGCGGAGGCGCGGCACCGCCCGATCACGCCAAGCCGAGCTGCTTTTTGACACCGGTCGCGCGCCTGCGGCTGACCGGGATGCTCGCATCCGTCCGACCGAGCTTGAGCTGCATGAGGCCGCTCGGTTTGAGCACCTCGACATCACGGACGTCATCGATGTTCACCAAGAAGCTTCGGTGCACGCGCAAAAACCCCTCGTTCGCCAGACGGCGCTCCAAAACCGAAATGGAATCATTGACCAGGTAGGCGCCGGTCTCCGTATGCGCAGAGGCATAGTCGGCGCGAGCTTCGATATAGGCGATGTCGGTCACGGGAATGTAGGTGCGCTTGCCGTTGCGCTCGCCCTGGATGCGACGAACGGGCTCGGTCATCGCGGGACGGCGGGCGTTGAGGGCGGTCTCCACCTTGTCGAGCGCTTTTTCGAGTCGGTCCTGCTCAACCGGCTTCAGGACGTAATCCGCCGCGTCGAGCTCGAACGCCTCCGCCGCGTACTCGGAAAAGGCCGTCACGAACACGATCACCGGAGGCTTCTTGAGCTTTTGCAGCGTGTCCGCGAGCTGAACGCCGCTCGTACCGGGCATTTGAATGTCGAGGAACAACACCTCGGGACCGAAAGCCAAGATCTTCTCGACCGCCTCCGTCGCCCCACCGGCCTCCTCGATGCGCCCGACGCGGCCGTCCTGCTTGAGCAGATAGTTCAACTCGGCGCGAATCGGCGGCTCGTCATCGACGATCAAAACACGCCATGCCTGGTCGGCCATGCCATCTCCCTTGTCCCATGGGCTCAACGCCCAACACGTCATCCAATCACGTCGGCCGCACCGCGCAACCGATATCGAGCATAGTCGGGGCTTTAGTGTAACGCGGGCGCAAGGTGGCGACACGCATGCATCGCCCGCAAAACGAGCTGCGCCGCGGGCCGAACCGCCGTCACCGGGCAGAAGGGAGCGCCGTCCCCTCCGGCTCGTGAGGCTCTCCGACCAGGTCGACCGTCACGCGCGTCCCCACACCCTCCTGCGACTCGACGCGGATGCCCGATTCCGCCCCGAAGAAAAAGTGTATGCGCATGAGCACGTTGACGAGGGCGAGGCCACCGCCGCGCTTGAGCGACCCGTCCGCCGTGGTGGGGGCGTCCCGCCTGCTCATGGACTCGAGCTTGGCTTCGACGCACTCGCCGTCCTCCTCGGTGCAACCGCACGGGCACTTGCCGCCCTCATCGCGCTTCACGTCGAGCAGGTGGGCGAGCGTCTCCTCGTTCATGCCGATACCGTCATCCTCGACCACGATCTGGATGCCATCATCCGTCTCGAAGGAGGACAACCTGATGGACAGCGGCGCGACCTCGCGCATCGCGTGCTTGATGCAATTCTCGAGCAGCGGCTGCAAGATGAACGGCGGGACGCGGCAATCGAGCGTGACCGGGTCGAAGTCGACCGAGAGCCTGAGACGGTCCTCGCCGTAGCGCGCCTGCATGAGGTTGATATAGCGCATGCCCTGGTCGAGCTCGCTCTCAAGCGAGGTGAGCGCATCCGAGTTCGAAAGCGTCTGCCGATAGTAATTCGAGAAGTCGATGAGCAGCGAGCGCGCCTTCTCTGGCTCTGTGCGGACCAGAGACACGATGGTGCCGATGGTGTTGAACAGGAAGTGCGGGTCGACCTGGGACTGCAACGCGCGCAACTCCATGCGGGTGCTCAGGTCCTCCTGTCGCTCGAGCTCGAAACTCGCCAACTGCGTGGAGATCAGCTCGGCAAAGCCCGTGGCCAACGCGGTTTGGCGCGCATCGATGTCGCTGTAACGCGGGTAGTACAGCTCGAAACTCCCCATGCAG
>JAHHSP010000141.1 GCA_020025115.1 Collinsella sp.
ACCAGTTAGACCCCCAGAAATGGAGCCGTTCATGGCAGAGTTCATCTACCAGATGTATCAGGCGCGCAAGGCGCATGGCGACAAGGTCATCCTCGACGACGTGACCCTGTCCTTCTATCCCGGTGCCAAAATCGGCGTCGTGGGCCCCAACGGCATGGGCAAGTCCACGTTGCTCAAGATCATGGCCGGTATCGAGGAGGTCTCCAACGGCGATGCCCGTCTTACCCCCGGTTATACCGTGGGCATCCTGCAGCAAGAGCCGCCGCTGGATGAGGACAAGACCGTCATCGAGAACGTTCGCCTCGCCTTTGCCGATATGATCGCCAAGGTCGAGCGCTTCAACCAGATCTCGGTCGAGATGTGCGACCCCGATTGCGATATGGACGCCCTTATGTCCGAGATGGGGCGCCTGCAGGACGAGATCGACGCAGCCGACGGTTGGGACATCGACTCCAAGCTCGGTCAGGCTATGGACGCCCTGCAGCTGCCCGATTCCGATATGCCGGTGAACGTGCTTTCCGGCGGCGAGCGTCGTCGCGTGGCCCTGTGCAAGCTGCTGCTCGAGGCTCCCGACCTGCTGCTGCTCGACGAACCCACCAACCACCTGGATGCCGAGTCCATCCTGTGGCTCGAGCACTTCCTCAAGAACTACCCCGGCGCCGTGCTCGCAGTCACGCACGACCGCTACTTCCTCGATCACGTGGCCGAGTGGATCTGCGAGGTCGACCGCGGTCATCTCTACCCCTACAAGGGCAACTACTCCACCTATCTCGAGACCAAGGCCGCCCGCGCCGCCGCCCAGGGCCAGCGCGAGGAGCGCCTCGCCAAGCGCATCGCCGCCGAGCTCGACTGGGTCCGCTCCTCCCCGAAGGCCCGCCAGGCCAAGAACAAGGCCCGTCTGGCTCGTTACGAGGAAATGGAGGCCGAGGCCCGCACCAGCCAGAAGGTCGACTACACCGACATCCGCATCCCCGTGGGCCCGCGCTTGGGTTCCAAGGTCCTCGTCGCGGAGCATCTGCACAAGGAATTCGACGGTCGCGTCCTCATCGACGACCTGTCCTTCACCTTGCCGCGCAACGGCATCGTGGGCGTGATCGGACCCAACGGCGTGGGCAAGACCACCCTGTTCAAGACCATCGTGGGCTTGGAGCCGCTCACCAGCGGTAACCTGGAGATCGGAGAGACCGTCAAGATCTCCTACGTCGACCAGATGCGCGGTGGCATCGACCCCGACAAGACCCTGTGGGAAGTCGTGTCCGACGGCTTGGACCTCATGCAGGTCGCAGATAACGAGGTCCCGAGCCGAGCCTACGTGGCGAGCTTCGGCTTCAAGGGGCAGGACCAGCAGAAGCGCGCCGGTGTGCTCTCCGGCGGCGAGCGCAACCGCCTGAACCTCGCGCTCACCCTGAAGCAGGGCGGAAACCTCCTTCTGCTCGACGAGCCCACCAACGACCTCGATGTCGAGACCCTCTCCGCACTCGAGTCCGCGCTGCTCGAGTTCCCGGGCTGCTCCGTCGTCATCTCCCATGACCGCATGTTCCTCGACCGTGTTGCCACCCACATTCTTGCCTGGGAGGGCACCGATGAGAACCCCGGCAATTGGTATTGGTTCGAGGGCAACTTCGAGCAGTATCAGGAGAATCGCGTCGCGCGTCTGGGCGAGGACGCCGCCAAGCCGCACCGCGTGCACCGCAAACTCACGCGCGACTAGCGGGGGCGGCCCCCTGGTTTTACGGCGGGGCATTCAGTCGCGTATGCGTATAGCGATATGAAGCCTATTGTTAAACGGCTGAACAAGGGCCGTCGGCGTATGTCGACGGCCCTTTTTGTGCGTTGATGATGCGAGGGGGAGCTTGACTCGCACGGGAGCTGTGGGAATGCTGCAGAAAACGGGGTAAAACGGGGTCAGTGGATGCAATGACCGGCCTTCCGCCTGCTGAGCCCCACGGGCCCTGGCATGGACCGTTCCGCGGTCATCGATTCCGCTGAAGCGAAGCTACGGGTATGCGGTCGATGGGCCGGTGTTATGGAAGCGGTTTTGGCTGCCCCCCCGATTCGGCCTCCAGGCCCGGTGCCGCTATTCGATGGCGGACAACTCCCATCGGAGACCGGTGCCTCCGCGCCTCTTGAGGATGACGCGAATCGGCTCTATGGAGTCAACGCGCTGGATGCGCAGCGGGAAGATGAGGCAAGCGCGTGTGCCGTTGATGAGCTTGAGGGCTCGTGCGCGCGCGTAGTCCTCGGCGAGGAGCGTGAAGACGTCCGTACCGTAGGGAAGCAGCTCGCACAGGTCGGCGATGCGCCCGCTGGTGAGATAGACCTCGGTCGAGAAGTCGGCGGGATAGGTGGCGAGAATCTCAGAGGCCAAGGGAGCGGACGTGGAGACTTCCGTTGATCGGGCGGCTGTTGCCGACTGATCATGCTCCGCGAGCGCGCCTCCTTGTTCCACGGCCGGGCCCTGAACGGTGGATGCGGGATATGGTTCGGTCTGCGGCTCGGCCCTCTGCTCGGGCTTTGGCGAGACGGGATGGGATTCGGCCCTCTGCTCGGGCTTTGGCGAGACGAGATGGGATCCGGCCCTCTGCTCGGGCTTTGGCGAGACGGGGTGGGATTCGAGCTTCATTTCGCGATCGATGCCGCTGTACGGGTTGTAGGTGACCGTGAGGGAAATCGCGGGGGAGGGCCGGGGGCCTCCGTCGGCATGCGCGAGCGCATCGTCGCTCTCAACGCGAGACATGGCTTCGCGCATGGGGGACGTCTCGGCAACCTCGGCTGTTTGAGGCTCGCCCTCAAGATCGTTCACGGTACCGGCGCCCGCGGTCTCCGCCGCCATGTCCGTTTCCTGGATGCGGGTCCGTGCGGCTTCGTCATGGGTGGCCGGCGATGTGCCGGACCCTTCCTCGATCGGCTCGGACTTTGGTGCGGGTTCGGGCCGTTTCACGCGCTTGGGTCTCACCGGTTTGAGGGCCTTGTCGGTCTTCTTGCGTTTCCAAGGCTTGTTCGACGGGCCACCGGAGGCCTTCGCCTTGCCCGATTCGAGCGCCGCGAGGGCCTCGTCCCAGGAGGGTTGGGGCATCACGGTCGCGTAGATTCGACCGCCCTTGAAGATGGTCAGCTTGACGAACTCCTCAAGGGCCTCGAGCAATGCGCGGGTTGATTCGAATCCGAGGTCGTCGGCGGTCATGCGGTCGCTCGCGAGTGCCGTCTCGACGGCGGGCATGAAGACCTGTTTGCCGCATCCCAGCTCTCGTGAAAGGAGCTGATAGAGGTAGATGCGGTTGTTGGGGGTGAGCTGGGGTGCTTGGACTTTGGTTGCCATGGTCGTCTCTTTCGTGTTTGTTCGCTACCCATGGTAGCATCCCGCGCGGATGACTCGCCTGCCAATGCCGAGAGCGGCGCGAGGTACCGGCGGGGTGGCGGGTC